>JBBIPI010000030.1:0-12730 GCA_037442985.1 Clostridiales bacterium | reverse complement strand
CCCTGGGGGCGGGCCTGACCTACGTCTCCGCGACGGGGAGCGGCTGGACCTGCTCGGCCAGCGGCCAGACGGTGACCTGCACCCATCCCGGGCCGGTGCCGCCGGGCGGGAGCCTGCTGCCCGTCACCCTGACGGTCCAGGTGGCCCCTGACGTCGAGAAGGTGGAGAACTGCGCGGCGGTGAAGGCGGTGGAGCAGCCGGCCAGCGCGGTCACGCCCGAGGTGGTCCTTCCGGACGCCAACCCAGCCAACAACCGGGCCTGCGACGTCTCGCCGGTCGGCGCCGGACCGGAGAAGCCGGGCATGATCTGCGGCGTCAAGTTCCTGGACCACGACGGGGACGGCCAGCAGGACCCCGGCGAGCCCGGCCTGCCCAACTGGACGATCCAGGTCAAGGACGCTGCCGGCAACGCGGTCGGCACGGCGACCACCGGGAAGAAGGGCCGCTTCTGCCTGGAGGTGAAGCCCGGCACATACACCGTCTCGGAGGTGCTCCAGCCCGGCTGGGTGCAGACGGCGCCCCCGCCGGTGCCACCGGGGACGGCCACCGTGACGGTGGCAGCCGGGCAGACCGTCTTCGTCCCCTTCGGCAACCGGCAGGAGAAGCAGCCCTGCTGCCTGACCTTCACCCTGCAGGGCGGCAAACCCGACCAATTCTCCACGGCCGACGGGGCGACGGCCGAGCCGGCCAGCCCGCCGCCCGGCAAGCCGGCCTCCTACTTCGACCAGACGGCAGTGAACCAGGCCTTCTGGCACCGCTTCTCCCTGCCGGCGGGCAACTGCATCCGCGAGGCGAAGCTGGAGGTGTTCGTGAAGCCGCTGCGCGCCGAGAGCGGGAACGATAAAATCTACCTATATTCTGGCAGCCAGGTGTGGAACCGCTACTTCGGCGGCTTCGCCGGGCTCCTGCCGCTCGGCTGGACCGTCTCCAACTACCCCGGCGGACAGCTCTTCACCCTGGACCTGGCGGCCCTGCCCCTGCTGGGCGGCGGCACGACGAGCCTCCTCGCGGCCCTGGACGCCAACCGCGTCCTCGACCTGGCCGTGCAGGACGACTCGAGCGTGGACTACGCCCGGCTGACGGTGCGCTTCTGCGAGTGCGCCCAGGGCGAGGCGGAGGGGCTGGCCGCGGCCGCCAAGGGGGGCGCCTCCGAGGTGCGCCTGGCCGTCGGCAAGCCGCAGCTCGTGGCCGACGGCGTGGAGCGGGAGATCGACACGGCGCCCGTGGTGCGCGGCGGGCGCACCTTCCTGCCGGTGCGGGCCCTGGCCGAGGCCCTGGGGCTGGACGTGGCCTGGGATCCGGCGGAGCGTAAGGTGACCCTCACCCGCGAGGACCCGCCGACCGCCATCGAGCTGTGGGTGGGGAAGCCGGAGGCCAAGCTGACCAAGGCCGACGCCGCCCGTGGTATCGAGAAGAAGGACATCCGCCGGGTGGCCATCGACCCGGCGAACCCGGACGTGGCGCCCTTCATCGAGAATGGCCGGGTCATGCTGCCGGTGCGCTTCATCGCCGAAGCGCTGGACCTGGACGTGGGCTTCGACCCGCAAACACAGCAGGTGACGATCAAACAGAAAAGCTCTAACGTGAGGACGCAGCCAGACAAGAAGATCGAGATTTCATCTGCAGAGCCGCAAGGATACTTGGTCTGCGTGAGGTACGGTCCAAATGGCCAATGCACCGTCCAGAGGACCTGCATCAGGTGGCAGGGCGGCGCCTGCGAGGTCTTCGTCTACGTGGGACCGTCCGGCTACGCTACATGCGAAAACAGTAGCCTTGTCGATCAGGAGGACTGCATCGACCTTGTGAGTTAATGGGAAGTTCCATTCCACCAAACCGGCCTTTACGCGAGGGCACCGGGGCCGGGGGCGGATGCCCCCGGCCCCCATCTCACGGTCGCGGCTCGCGCCCGACCACCGGGTGGATCCGCCTCGCCGGCCGGCAGGCCCGTCTCGTCCCCCGTTCCCCGACCACGTGGCAGAGGAGGCGCCCGCTTTCCGCGCTTCGCTCAGATTTCCTGAGTCCCGAGAGCGCTGAGGAACTCCGCAAAACGGGTCAGGTCACACGTCACGCCAGCGCTGCAATCCCGCAGAGCGTCCACCAGCTCTTGGAGTCGCTGAGGTCGCAACTTGAAAGCGTAGACGCTTCTGACCAGGTGGCGAAAACCCCGAAACTCATCCAGGCAGGATCGAGACGCGCGGCTCAGGACAGCCGGCCGGATACCGGGCATCTCGGCTGCCATCTGCACCAAGAGGTCGCGGTGCCAGTCTGGCCCGGTGGGCACCGACCCGTCCACATGGCGCGCTATGTCCTCGAAAATCCTCTCTATCCCCGTGTAGAACCCGTGGAGATTTAGAGCGACGCCATCCCAGTATCCATCGTCCCCCGTCTCGCGGGCCCGTTTGGCAAGCAGCTGGGCCCGCTCCACCTTCTCCGTGAGCTCGCCAAGCTGCTCCCTGATGCGGGCCGCGAGGGCCGCCATCTCTCTCACAGGGGGATCCCCTCCCGCTCTATAGCCTCTTTGAGCGAGGGAGCGACCTCTCCCATCTCCACCAGGTCCACGGAGAAGCCCGGATCGAGCGCCTGCAGCCGCCCCGCCGCACGACAGAAAGACCGACCCGCCATACCCCCAAGACCCTCGGCGGCTAAATCAACGTCAGATCGCTCGTCGAACTCTCCCCGGGCCAGAGACCCGAAGAGGACGACCCGCCGCGCGCCGAACTCCTCCTTCAGCAGCCGCGCCGCGTTTCTGGCCACGGCCCAGGCCCTCTCGGCTCGGCGTCGCAGGATCTCCCGCCTGGCAGCCTCGCGCTTTCTCCAGGCTTCCCTGTAGGCGGCGACCTCCTCCGGTGAAAGCTCGGCTACGGTGCGGCCCACGGCGATCTCCTCCCAAGCCCAGGATGCCTGAATCGGGACTCGTCGTCCATACCCCGTTTGGCAGACGGCCTGAGAAACGGCCCTGCGGCGTGAACCTTCACCGTGCGGGGAGGGGAAAATCAAGCCGACGCCGGCGAGACGAGGACGGTGTTGGCGGGATCCTTGAGGATGTCGCGCGCCCGGGGAGACAGCTTGACTCACGTACGCGCCCGCTGCGCCCGCCGGGGCTGCCCCGACGCCGGGGCGGCATACGTTGGATCGAGGAGCGTGGGCGGTCATGGACCTCCGCGCAGGCGATTTCGTCGCCTTCCGCACGGCGCGGGGCGACCGGCGGGTGTTCCGGGTGGCCGCGGTGGCGGGCGACCACGTCACCCTGGTGTGCCCCGCCTGCGGGGTGGCGGGCACGGCGCTGGTGCAGGAGCTGCGCTGGCTGCATCCCCTGGAGGCGTGGGAGCGCCTGGACCCGTGCCGGGAGGATGGCCATTGACACCTCCGTCGGGCCTGTGGTAGTCTGCGCGCTAGCGAACGAGCGTTCGTTTGCCATAGCGGACGGGAGGGCGATTCGATGGAGAAAGGGCGGCGCCCGCACGCCGACACCCGCACTCGCATCCTCCTTGCGGCCAAGCAAGCGTTCCTAGATCGCGGGTACCACGGGACGAGCATGCGGCACATCGCCGAGGAGGCCGGGGTGTCCCTCGGCGGGATCTACGCGCACTTCTCCTCCAAGGAGGAGATCCTGCGGGGCCTCTTCGCCGAGAACCCCTTCGGCCCGGTGGTCCAGCGTCTGCCACAGCTCCTGGAGGAGACCGCCGACCTGGGCGAGGCGGTGCGGCGGGTGGCGCGGGCGGTCGTCGACCAGCTGGAGGCGCACCGGGACTACTTCCGGCTCCTGTTCGTCGACGTGCTGGAGTTCGGGGGGGCGCACGCGCGCGAGGCGGCGGCCGGGAACTGGCGCCGGGTGAGCGAACAGGTGGCGCCGTTCCTGGCGCGTCGCGTCACGGCTGGCGAGCTGCGCGACCTGCCACCGCTCCTCATGGTGCACGCGCTCAACCAGATGCTCGTCTCGCACGTGATCTTCACGCACCTCCTCTTTCCGGGGTGGTCGCCGTTCGGCAGGGAAGAGGCCGTCGAGACCTTGGTCGATATCTTCCTGCACGGCGTCCTGCCCCGGGGTCCGGAACGCCCGGCGTCCGCAAGGGATGGGGGGAGCGGCTGATGGAGCCGGCGCTGGAGGTTGACTCGCTGGTCAAGGAGTTCGCGGGACGGCGGGCGTTGGACGGGTTGAGCCTGCGCGTGCCTTCCGGACGGACCTTCGGTCTCATCGGGCCGAACGGCGCCGGGAAGACGACCCTGATCCGCGTTCTCGCCGGCCTCACCCGGCCCACGGCGGGGCGGGTGCGGGTGTTGGGCCGGGCGCCGACGGCGGCGCGTTCCCTCGTCGGGTACATGACCCAGGCGGAGGCGCTCTACCAGGACCTGACAGTAAGGGAGAACCTGGAATTCTTCGCCTCCGTCCACGGGCTGGCGGGGGAGGAGCGCCGCCGGCGGGTGGAGGAGGTGCTGCGCCTGGTCGAGCTGGAGGACCGCGCGGGCAGCCCGGTGTTCACCCTGAGCGGCGGCATGCGGCAGCGCGCGTCCTTGGCGTGCGCCCTGGTGCACCGGCCGCGGCTGCTGCTGCTGGACGAGCCGACCGTCGGCGTGGACCCCGAACTGCGGGCTGCCTTCTGGGACTACTTCGCCCGGCTGAACGCCGAGGGCGTGACCATCCTGGTGTCGACCCACCATCTGGAGGAAGCGCGTCGCTGTCACCGGCTGGCCCTCCTCCGGGACGGCGTCCTGCTGGCCGAGGGAGCGCCTGCCGACCTCATGCGGGAGGCCGGAGCGGACACCTTGGAGGAGACCTTCCTCCATTTCGCGGGGCGGCGCGCCGCGGCCGGTGCCGGGAGCCGGAGGACGGCTGAGGGAGGGGAGGATCCGGCCGGGGAGCAGGGCGCCGCCGGCGGGGACGCGGCGCGCGGGCTGGCGGCCCGCGTCCTCGCGGTGTCGACGCGGATCCTGCGGCAGTTCCGGCGGGACCGGCGCACCCTCTTCCTCGTGTTCTTCGTGCCCGTCCTGGTGATGACCCTCCTGACGGTGTTGACAAATGTCCAGACCAGGCCGCGGGTGGGCGTGGTGGCGGGCGTCGCCGGCCCGGGAAGCGCCACGCAGGCGGTGCCCCAAGCGCTGGCGGGGCAGCTGGCGGCTGAGCTGGGCCGGGATGGGAGCGTGCAGCTGGCGGACCTCGAGGGGCGGCAGCCGGAGGCGGCGGTGCAGGGGCGCTTCGTGGATGCCGTCGTCGTCGTGGAGCCTGCCCGGCTGCGGGTCATCGTCGAGGGGGCGGAGCCCCAGGTGACGGGCGCCACCCTGGCCGCCCTGCGGCGGGCCCTGGAGCGGCAAGGGCCGCCGGTCCAGGTCCGGTACGTGCACGGGGGCGCCGAGTTGCGTCCCATCGACTACCACGCCCCGGCCTTCGTCCCCTTGTTCGTCTTCCTCTACTCCTTCCTCCTCACAGCCGTCTCCTTCCTGCGCGAGCGGACCCAGGGGACGATGGAGCGCCTCCTGGCCTCACCCCTGAGTGCCGTGGAGATCCTGCTCGGGTACCTGGGCGGCTTCTTCGCCTTCGCGCTGGCGGAGGCGCTGATCGTCCTGGCCTTCACCGTCTACGGCCTGGGCATCGAGCTGCGCGGCGGCTTCGGCCCCGTGTTCGTCGTGGTGGCCGTGCTGACGGTCGTGGCCGTCAATCTGGGGATCTTCCTGTCCGCCTATGCGCGCAACGAGCTGCAGGCGGTCCAGTTCATCCCCCTGGTCGTGCTCCCCCAGGCGCTGCTGGGCGACTTCGTCTTCCGGGTGGCCGACATGCCCGCCCCCTTGCGCGCGCTGGCCGAGGCGCTGCCCCTGACCTACGCCTCGCGGGCGCTGCGGGAGGTGGTGATCCGGGGCGGCGGCCTGGACCGCATCGGGCCGGAGTTGGCCGCGCTGGGCGTCTTCGCCGCGGGCTCGCTGGTCCTCGGGGTCCTCTCCCTGCGTCGGGCTGGCACCGCCTGAGCGCATGCCCGGCCGCGCGGCGGCGACGAGGGGGTGACGAACGCTCAAGGCGCGGGGGGTGCGGCGCCCAGGAGGCGGGCGACCTCCGCCTCGTTGGGGGTGACGAAGACGGTGCGGTGGTCGGTGTACACCACCATGCCCGGGCGGGCGCCGCGGGGCTTGCGCACGTGGCGCCGGAAGGTGTAGTCGACGGGCACGTTGCTGGAGCGGCGCGCCTTGCTGAAGTGGGCCGCCAGCAGCGCGGCCTCCTGCAGGGTGCGGCGCGGCAGGTCGTCCAGGGTGCGGGGCGCGGGGGCGCGCGCCGTCAGGCGCACCACCACGTGGGAGCCGGGGATCTCCCGCGCGTGCAGCCAGAGGTCGTCGGGCGCCGCCAGGCGCAGGGTGAGATGGTCGTTCTGGCGGTTGTTCTTCCCGACCAGGATGGGGTACCCGTCCGAGGACGTGCAGGCGAGGGGCGCGCTGGCGGGGGCGGCGTCCCGGGTGCCTCTCGCCTGGCGCCGTTGC
This sequence comes from Clostridiales bacterium, assembly GCA_037442985.1. Classification (GTDB taxonomy): domain Bacteria; phylum Bacillota; class Sulfobacillia; order DYIH01; family JBBIPI01; genus JBBIPI01. Next base: position 6,268 of record JBBIPI010000030.1, on the reverse strand, counting down.
CGGCCCTCCTTAAGGTAGCCGGTCTCCGCCAGCTCCGCCGCCACCTCGGCCAGCTCGGCGCGGGTGGCAGCCGCCTCCAGGGCGGCCTCGACGCTCTCCAGGTAGGCGACCTCCTCGCGGGTGCGGGCCAGGTTCTCCTCCACCGCGGCCAGGGCGCGCTTGGCCCGGGCATACTTCTTGAAGTACACCTGGGCGTTGGCGGCGGCCCCCAGGCGGGGGTCGAGGGGGATGGTGCGCTTCCGCTGCTCCGGGTCGTACCAGTCCGTCACCTCCACGGAGGTCTGGCCCGGCCGGACCAGGTGCAGGTGGGCCATCAGCAGCTCCCCCAGCAGGCGGAACTCCTCGGCCCCCAGCGCCGCGCGCCGTTCCTCCTCCTGGGCCGCCAGCCGGCTGCGGGCGCGCTGGAGGTGGGTCCCCACCACCTGGGCCAGCCGCTGGCGCTCCCCGCGCACCGCCTCTTCCTCCTCCAGGGGGGCGAAGACGGCATCCAGCAGGGCGCCGACGGAGGGGAACGCCTCCTGGGGCACCCCCAGGGTTGCCGCAAGAGCGGGAAGGGGGAAGGCGGCGAAGGCCGCGCCGGCGCGGGTGGGGCGGAACCGGCCCGAGGCGACGTCCGCCGCCAGCTCGGCCAGGGCGGCAGAGAGGGCGGGTGAGGGAGCAGCCGTCCCCTCCGCCTCGGGGTCGAGGCCGGCCCGGAGGCAGAGCTCCCGGGCCAGGACCGGGCCGGGGCCGTCGACGGCCTCCACCAGCCGCCGCCAGGCCGGATCCGGCGCCTGCGCCCAGCGGGCGGCGAGACGGGCGCCCGCCTCCTCGGCGTCGTGGGCGAAGGCCACCAGGGGGACCTTTTCCCGGCAGGGGGGCGGCAGGTACGGCAGCCCCGGCAGGATCTGGCGGTGGCGGCTCAGGGAGGCGGGGATGCGCTTGAGGGCGTCCAACACGGCCGGCGCCTGCGCGCCCCCTGCGGCGGGGGGCGGGCCGTCGAGGAGGACGAGGTTGCTGTGCTTGCCCATCAGCTCCGCCACCAGCGTCAGGCGGGCGCCGGCGCGCTCCAGGACCAGGTGGAGGACGCGGTCCAGGCCCGGCTGGGCCACGGCGGCGACGACGGCGCCCTCCAGGTGCTTGCGCAGGAGCATGCAAAAGGCCGAGGGGGTGCGCGGGTTGACGAAGGCGCGCGCCGTCAGGTGGGCCCGGTAGAAGCGGGGATGGCAGGAGATCAGGAGGGACCCTTCCTCCCCGCGGCGGTAGAAGTGCAGGGTGACGACGAGCGGCTCGGGCTGATAGACGCGCTCCAGGCGGGCGCCCAGGACGGCGGCGGCGATCTCTTCGCTCGCGGCTTGCAGGAGCAGACCGTCAAAGGCCACGGGCATCCCCGCAGGCCGACATGCGGAGCCCGTGGCGGGACCTGCGGACGGCCCGGAGATAGACGTCCTCGTACAAGGGCACGACGCGCTCGGGGGTGAAGCGGGCGCGCACGTGCCTGGCTGCGGCCTCGCCCATGCGGCGCCGCTGGTCCTCGTCCCTGAGGAGGGCGACGGCACGGGCGGCCATCCCCTCCCCGTCCTCCGGGGGCAGCAGGTAGCCGGTCACCCCGTCCACCACCACCTCGCGCAGGCCGCCCACGTCGCTGGCGATCACCGGCAGGCCGCAGGCCATGGCCTCCGCCGCCGCCACGCCGAAGCTCTCGCTGAGAGAGGGGAACAGGAAGAGGTCGCTGATGGCGAGGAGGGGCGCCACCTCCCCCTGCCGTCCCAGGAAGCGCACCCGCTCGCCGAGGCCTAGGGCTTCTGCCTCCTCGCGGGCGCTGCGCAACTCCGGCCCTTCGCCGACCACCAGGAGCCTGGCGGGCACCTTGCGCGCGACCAGGGCGAAGATGCGCACCACCTCGGGCACCCGCTTCACCGGCCGCAGGTTCGACACGTGGATGATCAGGTGCTCCCCGTCGCCGGCGAAGAGGCGGCGCAGGCCGGGGTCGGGGCGGGGGCGGAACACCTCCGGGTCCACGAAGTTGGGCACCACGTCCACGGGCGCGTCGATCCGCAGGCGCAGCGCCGCCTCCTGGCGCAGGTAGCCGGACACGGCGGTGAGGGCATCGCTGTCGCGCAGGCTCTGGGCGGTGACGGAGGCGATGCTCGGGTCCGGTCCCAGGCTGAGCACGTCGCTCCCGTGCAGGGTGGTGACCACCGCGGGCACGGGCGCGCACCCCTGGCGCCGGAGCAGGTCCCGCGCCAGGCAGGCGCTGGCCGCATGGGGCACGGCGTAATGCACGTGCAGCACGTCCAGCCGCTCGCTCCGCCCCAGCCGCACCAGCGCGTCGGTGAGGGCCAGGAAGTAGAGGGGCTCGGGGAAGAGGGGGTGAGCGGGAGCCTGGACCCGGTGGAAGGTCAGGCCGGGCACGGGGCCCTTGCCGGCCAGGCGGAAGGGGAGGTCGGTGCTGACGACGTGGACCCGGTGTCCGCGGCGGGCGAGGGCCAGGGCCAGCTCGCAGGCCACCACGCCGCTGCCGCCGACGGACGGGAAGCAGACGATGCCGACGCGCATCTCCTCACCCTCCCAGCCCCTCCAAGATAGCAGCCCTGCCCTGCCCGGGGCAACCGCGCCATGGCATAAAAAACCACCGTCACTCTCAAGGAACTGTTGCCGAATTAAAGAAGTAAAAACACCACGGGCCACGGAGGGGGAGGAGAGTGGGCGCGCGCCGGGAACGGCTGGCGGTGGTGGAGGCCAGGGCCGGCCTGGCCTGGAAGGTCCTCCTCTTCGCCCTCGAGGTGGCGGCCGCCCCCCTGCTGGCGCCGCGGGCGCTCGCCTCGCCCCTTTTCCTGGGGGCGGCCGCCCTCTGGCTCGGGCACGGGCTCGCCTTCGCCGCCGCCGTCTGGCGGAGGCCCGGCACCGCCCGCAGCCCCGCCTGGGCCTATTCCTCCTTCTTCCTCGACCTGGCCGTCCTCTCCGCCCTGGTCGCCCTGGCCGGGCAGGCCGGGAGCCTCTACGCCTTCCTCTACCCGGCACACGTCCTCTGGCTGGCCGTCATCCGGACCGACCTGCGGGAGGTGGTGGCCTGCGGCCTGCTGGGCTTCGGCGCCTACAACCTGGCGCGCCTGGCCGGCGTGGGGCTGGACGCCCTCTTCGCCGGCCCCGGCCGCTGGATCGAGATGGCCTTCGTGGCGGCCCTGGTGGCGGGGCCGCTCTACCGGCTCCGGCTCCTGCTCCGCCGCTACGAGGAGGCGCGCGCCGCCCGCCGCCTGGCCGAGGAGTCGGTGTCGCGGCTGCGACGGGACAACGTGCTGCTCCAGGAGCTCAGCGTGACCGACCCCCTCACGGGCCTCTACAACAAGCGCTACTTCGACGTGCGGCTGGCCGAGGAGCTGGGCCGCGCCGGCCTGACGGGCCAGCCGGTGGCGCTGGCGCTCCTGGACGTCGACCGCTTCAAGCAGTACAACGACACCTACGGACACGTGCGGGGAGACGAGTTGCTCAAGACCCTGGCCGAGCTGCTGCGCCAGAACTGCCGCAGCGGCGACGTGCTCTGCCGTCTCGGGGGGGAGGAGTTCGCCATCATCCTGCCGGCCACGGGGGCTGAGGCCGCCGCCGCGGCGGCGGAGCGCATCCGCCGGGCCGTGGAGCAGCACCCCTTCCCGGGCAGCGATCCCAAGAGCCGGGTGCGGGTGACCGTCTCCCTGGGCATCGCCGTCTACCCGACCGACGCCACCGACCCCACCCGGCTGGTGGAGTGCGCCGACCAGGCCCTCTACCGCGCCAAGGACGCAGGCCGCAACGCCGTGGTGCTCCACTCCTCTCTGGCCGCCTGCGTCGGGAGCGGCGCCGAGCTGGGCGCGGACGGCGAGGAGCTGCTCGCCGTCACGGGCGTGATCCAGACCCTGCTGAGCCTGGCGCAGGTCAAGGACCGGTACACCTACGGCCACGCGGAGCGGACGGCGCAGCTGGCCGCCGCCATCGCCCAGCGGCTGGGGCTGGACCCGGTGGAGATCCGTCGCCTCCGCTACGCCGCCCTGGCCCACGACCTGGGCAACGCCGCCATCTCCTCCCACCTCCTCGTCAAGCAGGGGCCGCTGAGCGAGGCGGAGCGGCGGGTGCTGCAGGAGCACACCCTGCTGGGGGTGAGCCTCATCGAGCCCTTCGGCGACCTGCGCGACCTCATCCCCATCGTGGCCAGCCACCACGAGCGCTGGGACGGCAGCGGTTACCCGGCCGGCCTGCGCGGGGAGGAGATCCCGCTGGCCGCGCGCATCCTGGCCGTCGCCGACAGCTACGACGCCATGCGCCAGCACCGTCCCTACCGGCCGGCTCTCGCGGCGCAGGAAGCGGCGGCCCAGCTCGTGGAGGGGGCCGGCAGCCGCTACGATCCCCGGGCCGTAGAGGCGTTGCTGGAGGTGCTGGCGGCGAGCGGCCAGCTGGACGCCGACGCGGCCGACCGCCTCCTCGCCCGCCTCCGCGCGGCGGGCTAGGGCGCTCCCAGCGCTTCACCTTCGCCCCCTTCACGGGACAAGCCCCGGCCTTTTAAGGTGGCTTTAAGAATCCCGGGCCAAACTGGTGCGAGGTGGCGCGGCGGCATGCTGCGCCGGCCCCATACCCCTCTCCGCGGACGCGCGCTCCCCCAGCGCGCGTCCCCTTTTCCTCGGCGCCGAGGTAAACTGATGCCCGGAGACGCAACCGGCGTGACGGACCGGGAGGAGCGGAGAGCCGTGTACGAGAACCGCTGGCGCGATCCCCACGTGGACAGGCTTTTCGACGCCCTGCTGACCCTCCGCAACAGGGAGGAGTGCTACCGCTTCTTCGAGGACCTGTGTACCGTCGGCGAGATCCGCGCCATGGCCATGCGGCTCTACGCCGCCCAGCTCCTCAAGGAGGGCGCCACCTACCAGGAGGTAGCCGCCCGCACCGGGATGAGCAGCGCCACCATCAGCCGCATCAAGCGCTTCCTCGATTACGGCGCCGACGGCTACCGGCTCGTGCTCGACCGCCTGGCGGCCGCGCGCCCCGAGTCTTGACGGGGCGCCAGCCGGGGTGTAGAATTCGCCTGGCGCTTTTATTCTTTAGCTATTTAATGAATTAAAGCAAGGGAGGGTGGCGGGGACGTGCTCCCGGATCCCATGCGGGAGGCCGAGTTGCGGCGCGCCGTGGAGGAGCGGCTGACGGCGTGCTGGCGGGCCTGGGGTTACCGGGAGGTGCTCCCGCCGCCCTGGCTCCCCTGGGAGGAGGTGGGCTTCGGCCTCACCGGCCTGCCGGGGCAGGCGTGCAAGCTGCTCGACCCCGAGGGTCAGGTCGTGAGCCTGCGTCCGGACAACACCCTCCTGGTGGCGCGGCTGGCCGCGCGCGAGCTGGCGGATCAACCCCGCCCCCTGAGGCTGTGCTACTGCGCCGACGTCTTCCGCCGCCCGCGCTCGGGCGGCCTGACCGCCGTGCCCCAGGCGGGCCTGGAGCTGGTCGGCAGTTCCTCGCCCCTCGCCGATGCCGAGGTGCTGGCCCTGGCGGCCGAGAGCCTGCGGGTCCTGGGCGTGGAGGAGTTCCGCCTGGCGGTGGGCCACGTCGGCGTGCTGAGGGACCTCCTGGAGAGCGCCGGGTTGCCGGCGGGGAGGCGCCAGGAGGTCATGGAGGCGCTGCAGCGGCGGGACTTCGTCGCCCTGGAGCGGGCGCTCGCTTCGCGGGACGAGCTGTGGGAGCGCCTGACGGTGCCCGTGCCGGCGGAGCGGTTCCAGGCCGGGGCGGGGGAGGACGGGCGCAACCTGGCCGAGGTGCTGGCGCTCTTGCGCACCCCGGAGCTGCGGGGCAAGGTGGTCGTCGAGCTGGGCCTCGTCCGGGATCTCGACTACTACACGGGCCTGGTGTTCGAGATGGCGGCCCCGGGCGTGGCGGGACCGCTGGGCGGGGGGGGCCGGTACGACGGGCTCCTCGGCCGCTTCGGTCGCAGCGAGCCGGCCACCGGCTTCGCCTTCGAGCTGCGCGGCCTGCTCCAGCTCCTGGCCGGCCGCGGGCCGGACGGGCCCTCCCGGTCGCTGGTGGTGCCGGCGGACGGCGGGCTGGAGGCGGCCTGGGCGCGGGCCCGCCGCATCCGCGCCGCCGGTGGCGTCGCGGAGCTGGACGTCTCCGGACGCTCCCTGGAGGAGGCCCTGGAGTACGCCCGCCGGCGGGGGATGCGCGCGGTGATCGCCGTCTCCGCCGCGGGGGAGGAGGAGATCGTCCTGTGATCACCCTGGCCCTGCCCAAGGGGCGGCTGCTGGAGGAAGCCTCCCGGTTGCTGGCCCGGGCCGGCCTG
>JBBIPI010000029.1:0-12849 GCA_037442985.1 Clostridiales bacterium | reverse complement strand
GGGGGGCCGTCCGCGGGCTTCGTCCAGCCTCGCCTCAGGGGGGGACAGAAGGTGCGGCGCGCGCTGGTCCTCGCGTCAACGCTGCTGGTCCTGGGGGGATGCGCCCCGGAGCGGGGACAGCAGGCAGACGTGCTGGTGAACGACCGGCCCCTCCAGGTGCACGCCGAGGTGCGCTACGGGCGCGTGTACGCCGACGTCCTCACGCTGGCCGAGGCCCTGGGGCTGAGGGCCGTCTGGTTCCCCGACAAGCCCGACCGGGGCGTCACCCTCCAGCAGGGCGGCGAACGTTTCCTCCACCTCCACACGGGCCAGAACGACTGCCACGTGGGCGGCGAGGAGGTGCGCCTCGACGCGCCCACGCTGTACGTGCACCCGCGCACGCGCGACCCCATGGCGCCCGTGGCCTTCGTGGTCCAGGTGTTCGGCGGCCGCGCCACTTTCCGCGCCGAGGGGCCTAACGGCCGACCAGAGATCGACGTCACCTTCCCCTGAGGGCGCCCAGGGCTTTGTCGGCAGGAGGTCGTCTGCTAACATCCTCTGAGGGTCGCCGGACGAGTTGGAGGTGCGAACCTTGAGGAAGAGGGCTCGACGGACGCCGGCCATCCTCTGCGCCGCCGTCGCCGCGGTGCTGGCGGTCCACGGCACGGCGGCCGCGCACGCGTACATCGAGCGCGCCACGCCCGCCGACGGCTCCGCCATGTCAGATCCGCCCGCCGAGGTGCGGCTGGTGTATACCGAGCCGGTGGAGCCCCGTCTGACCACCATCACGCTGGTCGGCCGCGACGGGCGACCGGTGGAGGGCACGCGCCTGGAGAGCGAAGGGCGGCTCACCCTGGTCCTGAAGCTCCCTCCCCTGGCGGAAGGCCCCTACACCGTGCGCTCCCGGGTGTTGGGTGCCGACGGCCACGTCACGGAGGAGACGGTGTCGTTCTACGTGGGTACGCCGCCGCCGGACTGGAAGGCCTCGGCGCCGGCGGTCGCCGAGGGCGTCCGGGCCAAGGACGACCGGACCGGCGTCGTCGTGGCCTCCGTCCTGCTCCTGCTGGTGCTCGGCGTGGGCGTCGCCTTGATCTTCCGCGCCTCGCGGAAGCCGTCCTGACCGGGAGGTCTGGTCGCGCGTGCTGCGAGCGGCCCAGTTGGCAGCGGCCGTCCTGGCGCTGGGCGGCCCCCTGTTCCTTCTCCTGATCTGGCGGCCTGCCCTGGCCGCCGCCTCGCCCCCGGAGCGCGCCACCCTGGCGGCCGCCGTCGCCCGCCGCCTGGGGACGACCCTGGCCGTCGCCACCCTGGTGACCGTGGTGACGGCCCTCGTCGAGTTGCTGGCCATCGCCGCCGACCTGGCGGGGGCGCCGCCGCTCTCGGGCGCGACGGCTGCCACGGCGGTCGCCGTGTTGACGCAGAGCCAGCGCGGCCGCCTCCTCGTCCTGCGCGCCCTGCTGGCCGTCGCGGCCTGGGTGGCGGTGCGGGCCGGCCTCCGCCCGTCCGCCCCGGCGAGACCCCTCGTGGCGGCCGCCGCGGCCGGCCTGGCCATCCTGGCCACCTTCAGCCTCTCAAGCCACGCCAGCGCCCTGGTGGCCGAACGGACGGTGGCCGTCCTCTCCGACGTGGCGCATTTCCTGGCCGCCTCGGCCTGGGGCGGCGGGCTGTGGTGCCTCGCCCTCCTCCCCTGGCGCGACCTGTCCCGCGAGGAGAACCTCCCCTTGGTGCGCGAGATGCTGAGGCGCTTCTCCCGCCTGGGGCTGGCGGCGGTGGCGCTGCTCCTGGCGACGGGCGTCTTCCTCTCGACGCGCCTCTTCTACGGGATCGTCGCCCTCTTCGAGACCGGCTACGGCAAGTACCTCGTGTGGAAGCTCGGCCTCCTGGTGGTGATCCTCTTCGTGGCCAAGGACAACCTCCTCACCATCCCGGCCAGGCTCAGGCGCGCCGCCGCCGGTCGGGACGACCCCCTGGCCGTCGTGCGCTCCTTCCGGCGCAACGTCCTGGCCGAGGTGGTCGGCATCGGACTGGCCCTGGCGGCGGCCGGCATGCTGACCAGCGCGTCCGCCCAGCTCCGCCTGCCGGTGCCCCTGACGGTCACCGTCAGCGCGTCCGGGTTCGAGCCGTCCACCCTGGAGCTGCCCAAGGGCAGGCTGGTGCGCCTCACGCTCGTCAACGAGGACCGCGTCACCCACTCCCTGGCCATCAAGGGCATGCCTTACGAGGGGCCGGCCAGCCACGTCCACGACCCGAGCGCCGCCGCGCCCGGCGACCTGGTGATCTACGTCGCGGCCAGGAAGGAGGTCTCCGTCGTCTTCCGGGCGCTGCAGTTCGGCACCTTCCCCATGGAGGACGTCCTGGAGGACTTCGCCGACCGCGGCCTCGTGGGCACCGTCGTCGTGAAGTAGCGGCCGCGGCCGTAGCGGCCCAGCGGCGGCGCCCCCCTTGACAGCAGACCGTTCGGGAATCATTTTGATATTCAAACGATTGTCTAAGTGAGGGTGTCGGACCGTGACCTTGCCAGCGGCAGCCGGCCGGCGGCCCGACGAGAGCGGCCTGCCGGACGTGTGCGAGATCCTGAGCGCCGACCGCGAGAAGGTGAGCCGGCTCAGGCCTGCGGTGGACGGGGCCCGCGGCGTGGCCGCCCTCTTCAAGGCGCTGGCGGACGACACCCGGGCCAGGATCGCCTACGTCCTGACGAAGGAGGAACTCTGCGTCTGCGACGTGGCCGCCCTGACCGGCACCAGCATCGCCACGGCCTCCCACCACCTGCGCGTCCTGCGCCAGATGGGCCTGGTCCGCCACCGGCGGGTGGGCAAGTTCGTCTACTACGCCCTCGACGACGACCACGTCGTCCGCATCCTCGAGAACGCCCTGGACCACTTCCGGGAGGGACGGCGATGAGCGGAGAAGAGGCGCGCGCAGGCGAACCACCGGCGGTTGGGCCGACCTGTGCCCCATGCGCCGGGCCCCTTCCAGGGACCGGCGCCGCATCGGGGAGCGGGCCGGCGGGCTGGAGGGCGGCTCCGCTCGGCGACGTCCGACGCCTGTTGATCTCCGGCGGCCTGCTGGCCGCCGGCTGGCTGACCGGCCTCCTGGCCCCGGCACCGCCGTGGCTGGCGGCGGTCCTCTACGCCGCCACCATCGCGGTCGGCGGCCATCCCACGGCCCGCAAGGCCCTCCGGGCGCTGCGCCGCCGGCAGGTCGACTTCAACGTCCTCATGACGGTGGCCGTGTCCGGGGCCATGGCCCTCGGCGACTGGCGCGAGGGCGCCGTCGTCGCTTTCCTCTACAACGTCGCCGAAGCTCTCGAAACCTACGCTCTCGACCGAGCGCGGGGGGCCATCAGGGCCCTGATGGACCTGGCGCCCAAGGTGGCCCGGGTGCGGCGGGACGGCACGGAGGTCACCGTACCGGTGGAAGCGGTGGCCCCCGGGGACGTGGTCATCGTGCGCCCCGGGGAGAGGATCGCCGTGGACGGCCGCGTGCTCCAGGGCGCCTCCGCCGTGAACCAGGCGGCCATCACCGGCGAGTCGGTCCCGGTGGACAAGGGTCCGGGGGACGAGGTGTTCGCCGGCACCTTGAACGGCGAGGGGGCCCTGGAGGTGGAGGTCACGCGCCGGGTGGCCGACACCACCCTGGCGCGGATCATCCACCTGGTCGAGGAGGCCCAGGCGCAGCGGGCGCCGTCCCAGCGCCTCGTCGACCGCTTCGCCCGCTATTACACCCCCGCGGTCGCCGCCCTGGCGGCGGGCGTGGCCCTGGTGCCCCCGCTCCTCCTGGGCCAGCCCTGGTCCCCCTGGCTCTACGAGGGGCTCGCCCTGCTCGTCGCCAGCTGCCCCTGCGCCCTGGTCGTCTCCACGCCGGTCGCCCTGGTCTCCGCCATCGGCAGCGCCGCCCGTCACGGGGTGCTGGTCAAGGGCGGCCTCCACCTGGAGACGGCGGCGCGCCTGCAGGCCGCAGCCTTCGACAAGACCGGGACCCTGACGGAAGGGCGGCCGACGGTCACCGACGTGGTGCGGCTGGGGGGGAACGGGGCCTGCCCCCTCTGCCTGGCCGGCAGCCTGGAACGCCGGTCCGAGCACCCCCTCGCCCGGGCCATCGTCGCCGCGGCCGAGGCTGCCGAACACGACTGCGCCCCGCCGCCCGACGTGGAAGGGTTCCGCGCCCTCCCCGGCAGGGGCGCCACCGCCGTCATCGACGGGACGCGCTACTACATCGGCAACCCCCGCCTCTTCGCCGAGCTGGGCCTGGACACCGCCCCCGCGGCCGAGGTCGTCGCCCGCTTCCAGGAGGAGGGCAAGACGGCCATACTGCTGGGGACGGACACGGAGGTGGCAGCCGTCTTCGCCGTGGCCGACGCCCTGCGGCCGGCCAGCGTGGCGGCGCTGCGCGAGCTGCGGCAGAGCGGCGTCGAACACGTCGTCATGCTGACGGGCGACAACGCGCGGACGGCCCAGGCGGTGGCGCGCCGGGCGGGCATCCCCGAGTTCCGGGCCGAGCTGCTCCCCGAGGACAAGGTGACCGCCGTCAAGGAACTGCGCCGGCGCTACGGCGCGGTGGCCATGGTGGGCGACGGGGTGAACGACGCCCCGGCCCTGGCGGCGGCCACCCTCGGCGTCGCCATGGGCGGGGCCGGCACGGACGTGGCCCTGGAGACGGCCGACGTGGTCCTCATGGCCGACGACCTGTCGCGCCTACCCTTCCTGGTGCGGCTCAGCCGGGCAACCCTGGGGGTCATCCGCCAGAACGTCACCTTATCCCTCGGCCTGAAGCTGGCCGCGGTGGCAGCCGTCGTCCCCGGCTGGCTCACCCTCTGGCTGGCCATCCTGGCCGACATGGGCGCCACGGTGCTGGTGACACTGAACGCCGCACGGCTGCTGCGCTACCGCCCGCTACCCGCACCTGGTACACTTAAGCCATAAGACGAGGGAGGATGGTTACGGGATGCGGTGTCCTCTCTGCGACGTGTCGATGCGGGAAGTGGAACGTAGGGGGGTGCGCATCGACGTCTGCCCCGAGTGCCGCGGGGTGTGGTTGGACCGGGGCGAGCTCGAGAAGCTCCTGGAAGCCGAGCCCGCGCGCAACCGGGATGACTGGTGGGAACCGGGCCGCCCCGAGCCTGAGCGAGCGCAACGCGATCATTACCGCGACCACTACCGGGATCCCTATCACCGAGACCCCTACCACGGCGGCCACGGCTACGGCCATGTGAAAAAGAAGAAGAGCTGGCTGGCGGAGATCTTCGACCTCGATTGAGCCTGAGGACGCCGCGTCCAGCGTTGGGCCGCTGCGAGGCAGCGCACCCCCGGCGCCGACCCGGTGGCAGGCGTGGTGAGGACCGATGTGGAAGCGGAGATGCACCGCCTGCGGGCGGGAACACGTGAACCTGCCGGGCATCTTCTTCCTGGGGAACTGCTCCGAGTGCGGCAAGGAAGCGTGCGTCGCCTGCGGCACCCTGCTGCACGCCGTCGTGCATCATGAATGCTGGCGGACGATCGCCCGCCACATCGACGAGGACGACCTGATGAGGGAACTCCTGTCATCGTTGCCGAAGTAAGCTCACGCCGCCACCCGCACCCCGGCCTGGGACCTGCCCTTCCGGGGGCCGGCCGCGCCCGCGCGCCTAGAGCGCCCGCACCAGCTCCTTGAAGAGCCTGCCCCGCTCCTCGTAGTTCCTGAACATGTCGTAGCTGGCGCAGGCCGGCGAGAGGAGGACGACGTCGCCGGGACGGGCGGCCGAGGCGGCCAGGGACACCGCCTCCCGGAGGTCCGCCGCCGCGAGCACCTCCGGCCCGCCCACGCCGCGGCGGGCGGCGGCCGCCTCTACCGCCGCCCGGATCTTGGGCGCCGTCCGGCCCAGGAGCACCAGCACCCGCACCCGCTCCACGATGCGCTCGCCCAGCTCGTCGAAGGGGATCTTCTTGTCGTAGCCGCCCGCGATGAGGACCACCGGCCGCGCGAAGCTCTCCAGGGCGGCGATGGTGCGGTCGGGGGCGGTGGCGATGGAGTCGTTGTAGAAGCTGACGCCGTCCAGTTCCCGCACCAGCTCCAGGCGGTGCTCCACCCCGCCGAAGGCCCGCGCCGCCGCCCAGGCGCGGCGCGGGTCCGCCCCCAGGGCCGCGGCCGCCGCCAACGCCGCCAGGGCGTTGGCCAGGTTGTGCGCCCCCGGCAGCCGGACGTCCCCGGCCCTGCCGACGGCCTCCTCCCGCGCGCCCTCCAGGACGGGTTCCACCCCCCGCAGGACCACCTGGTCGCCGCGCAGGAAGGCGCCCGGCGCCACCTCCCCGGCGCGGCCGAACCAGGCGACCCGCCCCGGCGCCGCGGCGGCGCAACCCGCCACCAGCGGGTCCTCGGCGTTCAGGACCGCCGTGTCGCCCGCCCCCTGGAACCGGAAGACGTTCTTCTTGGCCTCGAAGTACTCCTCGAACGAGGCGTGCACGTCCAGGTGGTTCGGCCGCACGTTGAGGAAGACGCCCACGTGGGGGCTCTGGTCGAGCATCTGCAGCTGGAAGCTGGACAGCTCCAGCACCACCAGGTCCCCGGGCCCGATCTCGCCCACCAAGGGGAGCAGGGGCCGGCCGATGTTGCCCCCGACGAAGACGCGGCGCCCGGCCGCCTCCAGCATCCGGCCCAGGAGGGTGGTGGTCGTCGTCTTCCCGGCGCTGCCCGTGACGCCGGCCACGGTCGCCCGGCAGTACCGGAGGAAGAGCCCCACCTCGCTGTCCAGCGGCACCCCTGCCCGACGCAAGGCCTCCAGCTCGGGCAGGTCCTTGCGCATCCCGGGGGTGAGGAAGACGCGCTCCCACCGGTCCGCCCGGGCGGCCAGCTCCTGCAGGTAACCAGGGCCCAGCACCCACTCCATCGGCTCGCCCGCCAGGGATAGATACCGCTCCCCCAGTTCCTCCGGCCCCTTCTGGTCGAAGGCCGTCACCCGGGCGCCGGCCCGCAGCAGGAAGCGGACGACGGCCAGGTTGCTCACCCCCAGGCCGACCACCGCCACCTGCCGGCCGCGGAACTCCCGTGCCGCCTCCGCCCGCACCGGTCCCCGCCGCCTCCCTCGCGGAGCGCCCCCGAACCCGCGCCTCGGGCACGCGCCGCGATTACTTATGATAACACCGCAGGCAGGCGCTCACGGCGCGGCCGGCTCCTGGCGGAAATTGAAGATCCCCTCGGGGACCGGACCGACGACGATCCCCTCCACCAGCGGCACCTCCTCCTCCACGGGGAAGACGTCCCGAAACGTCGGGGTGACGGCCTGGATCTCGGCCCGCACGACCAGGTACACGATATGGCGGGTCTGGTTCAGGCCGGCCTGCTCGAAGCGGGATTGGACGCGCACGCGCACCGTGCCGATGGACTCCACGCTCACGGTGAGCGCCGGCCCCCGGGTGGCGAAGAGCTTGCTGCCCACCACCTGGGAGAGATTGATGCCGAAGTACTGGTCCTCCATCTTCTTCATTTCCTGCTGGACGGCCAGGGCGACCTGGGACGCCAGGCGGTTGATCTCGGGCGTGTTGGGCTGCAGGAACGTGACCAGCCCGTCCCTGTTCGTCCGGATCAGGTAGAGGTCCTCGTACTTGACGGAGCCGGCCACCCGCTCCAGGATGGCCCTGTTGATGGCCTCCGTGGCCCGGATCTGGATGGTGTGGCGGATGACAGCCTCCAGGCTGGGGCGCAGCGTCCGCTCCAGGACGTACAGCAGGACCACGGCTGCGATCAGGACCCAGCCCGCCAGCCTGAGCCAGCGGCGGCGCCTGCGGCGGTACAAGGGCGCCATCTCCCTCGGGCGTGCCCGCAAGGTGGAGGCTGAATAGAGGTATATGCCGCCCCGCGGGCAGCGCGCCCCGAGGCACCCGGAGGGGACCCTAAGGGCGCCGGCCCCGCCGCTCCAGCAACTTGAGCCGTCTCACCCGGTCGTTGACCGCTGCCCAGTTGATGTTGTTCATGAACGCCTCGATGTAGGCCTTGCGCGCCGTGCCATAGTCGATGAAGTAGGCGTGCTCGTAGACATCCAGGATCAGCAGCGGCGAGGCGTCCCACACGGCCTCGGAGTGGATGTCGGAGATGTAGTTGTGCAACCGACCATCGCTCCAGTCGAAGGCGAGCACCACCCAGCCGCGCGCCGCGAGGCCTAGCGCCCGGAACTCGGTCTCCCACTTCTCGCAAGAGCCGAAGTCCTCCTCGATCAGGGTCGCGACCTCGCCCACGGGACGGCCGCCGCCGCCGCCCAGGTTCTCGAAGTAACCTTCGTGCAGCCGGATGGCGTTGGTGGTGAAGACCTCTTCCCGCTTCAGCTCCCGGATGAGGCTGTACGTGGCGTTCGCCTCGCCCGGGTCCGCCGTCGTCAGCCGGGTCTCGATCTCGTTCAGCTTGGCGACGTAGCCCCGGTACAGCACGTCGTGGTGCTCGACCACCTGCCGCTCCGAGATCCCCTTCAGCGCCCCCGGCTTCAACTCCCTCGCGTCCCTCGCCATCGCTGATCCCCTCCCCATCTGGCTGCAGGAAACCATGGTTGGGGTTCCCTGCGCCGGACACCATTCTACACCATCCCCGGCGGACCGGCGGGTACCTCGGTGAGGCGGCCATCGGAGGGCGCTTTGCGGGTCGCAGGCAGTCACGCCATGTTCAGGACCGCGGCAGGAGCAGGCCGAACAGATAACCGAGCAGCGCCGCCCCCGAGGCGAGGAGGAGGACCTCCAGCCCCGAGGAGAGGAGCCGCCTCTCGCCGGCGAACACCCCCTTGACCACCCCCACCGAGAACAGGGACAGCAGCGCCAGCCCGACGGCGGCGCCCAGGGCGGCCGTCCCTTGCAGGAAGGCATACGGAAGTAGGACGATAGCGGCCCCGACCGCGAACGACCCGGCCATGACGGCACCCTCGGCGACAGGCCGGCCCAGGTCCAGATCCCCCAACCCCAGGACCTTCTCGCGGAAGGTCCTGAGGAAGGCGTCCTCGTGCTCCCGGATGAGCTTCACCGCCTGGTAGGCCCGCTCCCGAGGCATCCCCTCCGCCTGCAGCGCCTCCAGGAGCTGTTCGTGGGCCAGGTAGGGCTCTTCCCGGAAGCGGGTCTGTTCGTCCCGGATCGCCCGCTCGAAGACGGCTCGCTCAGCCTTCGACGAGAGATACGCCCCCACGCCCATGGACATCGCGCCGGCCAACATCTCCACCAGGCCCCCGACGAGCACGATCCCGCTCGCAGCCGTCGCTCCGTGCAATCCGGCCACGAAGCCGACGGTCGAGAGCAGCCCGTCCTGGACGCCGAAGACCGCCTCCCGGATGCGCCCCAGCCGCGCCACCCGCTCCTTCTTGGTAGCCGTGGACGGCATCGCCTCACCCCCCGGCGAACGCTACGCGGACGCCTCCTCGCCGGGCTGCCAGTCGGCCGGGCACTGCCGGCCGGTCTGCAGCGCCTTGAGCACCCGCAGGGTTTCCTCGACGCTCCGGCCCACGTTCTTGTGGCTGAGCACGCAGTACTCGACGCACCCGCCGGGGCCGATGATGAACGTGGCCCGCCGCGCGCGCCCCTCCGCCTCGTCCAGGACGCCGTATGCTCGGGACACCACCCCGCCCTCGTCGCTGAGCAGCGGGTAGTCCACGCCCCCCAGCTCGCGCGCCCAGGCGAGGTGGCTCTCGACGGAATCGACGCTGACCCCCAGCACCTCGCAGCCGCTGGCGCGGAACGCCTCCAGGCGCTGCTGGAACCCCCTGACCTCCGTGGGGCAGACGAAGGAGAAGTCGGCGGGGTAGAAGAAGAGCACCACCCACCGTCCCCGGTAGTCCCTCAAGGCAAACCGCCCCGTCCGGCCACCCTGGACGCCGGGGAGGGAAAAGTCGATGGCCCTGTCACCGATGACCAGCACGGGGTCCACCCCCCCTTCGCCGCCGGCCGCCGGGCTCAGCGCTGCTGGAGGCGCACCCGGGCCACCCGGCGCTTGCCCACCTGGAGCACCAGGCCGTCCGTCACCGCCACCTCCGCGGCGGGGTCGCTCAAGCGCTCCCCGTCCAGGCGCACGGCCCCCTCCAGGACCTTGCGCCGTCCCTCGCTGGTGCTGGGCACCAGACCGCAGCGGACGAGCAGGCGGGGCAGCCACACCCGGCCGCCGGGGAACTCGTCGGGGCTGAGCCGCACCTCGGCCATCTCCTCGGGCAGCTCGCCCAGGCGGAAGCGGCGCACGAACCCCTCCTCGGCCCGTCGGGCGGCGTCGGCGCCGTGGTAGAGGGTCACGATCTCCCGGGCCAGGCGCATCTTGGCGTCGCGCGGGTTGAGCCGGCCGGCGGCCATGTCGGCCTCCATGCGGCGGATCTCCGCCAGGGGCACGTCGGTGAAGTGCTCCAGGTAGCGCACGATCAGGGTGTCCGGGATGGACATGGTCTTCCCGTACATCTCGTCCGGGGGCTCGGTGATCCCGATGTAGTTGCCCAGGCTCTTGCTCATCTTCTGGACGCCGTCCAGGCCCTCGACGATGGGGGTGAGGACGGCCACCTCGGGTTCCTGGCCGTACTCGCGCTGGATGTGGCGCGCCATCATCAGGTTGAAGCGCTGGTCCGTGCCGCCCAGCTCCACGTCGGCCCGCAGCGCCACCGAGTCGTACCCCTGCATGAGCGGGTAGAAGAACTCGTGGAGGTGGATGGGCCGGCCCTCCCGATAGCGGGCGGCGAAGTCGTCCCGCTCCAACAGGCGGGCCACCGTCACGCGGGAGGCGAGCAGGACCACGTCGGCGAAGGTGAGGGGCGCCAGCCAGCGGCTGTTGAAGTCGATGACGGTGCGCTCGGGGTCGAGGATCTTGAAGACCTGCCGCCGGTAGGTCTCGGCGTTGGCCCGGACCTCCTCCTCGCTGAGCTGGCGGCGGGTCTCCGACTTCCCGGAGGGGTCGCCCACGCGGCCGGTGAAGTCGCCGATCAGGCAGACGACCCGGTGGCCCAGGTCCTGGAACTGGCGCAGCTTGCGCAGGACCACCGTGTGGCCCAGGTGCAGGTCGGGCGCCGAGGGGTCGAGACCCAGCTTGACCAGCAGCGGCCTGCCCTCGGCCCGGGAGCGGCGGAGCTTGTCCGCCAGCTCCGCCTCCGAGATGATCTCGGCCACGCCGCGGCGCAGCCGCTCCAGTTGCTCCTCGACAGGAGGGAAGCTCATCGGCACCCCCGGACCCGGACTCCGGCCGGATTATACCACAGTTCGCGCCCGTTCCAGGGCCTGGCGGATCTCCTGCACGGTGCGGCCGATCCCCTGAGCAGCCGAGACCTGCGCGGCCGTCAGCTTGGCGATCTGGACCACCTGGGTTCGGTTGTCCTCCAGCACCGCCGCCGTCTCCGCCAGCAGCCGGTCCGCCCTCTCGGCCAGCGCCAGGCCGCGCTCCGCCCGCTCCACCGCTGCCGCGGCGCGGGCCGCCGTCTCGTCCGCCTCCGCCTGCATGGTCTGGACGCGGCGGGCGATGTCCCGCAGGGCGGCCTGCGTGCGCTCGGCCAGGCGCCGGACCTCGGCCGCCACGACGGCGAAGCCGCGCCCCTGCTCGCCGGCGCGCGCCGCCTCGATGGCGGCGTTCAACGCCAGCAGGTTGGTCTGATCGGCGATGTCGTCGATGATCTCCACGATCTGGCCGATCTCCCCCGCCCTGGACCGGAGCGAGGCGAACTGCTCCGCCAGGGACGAGACCGCCTGGCCGGCCTCCGCCACCTCCCGCACCGCCTCGGCCACGGCCTGGCGCACGTCCCGCGCGCGCTCGCACGCCTCGGAGGTGCCGGTAGCCACCCCCGCGGCGATCTCGGCCACTACGCCGGCCGTCTCCGAGAACGCCGCCACGTCCTCCGCCGCACGGCCGGCCATCTCCCTCAGCTCAGCCTCCGGGACCAACCGCTCTCCTCCCCCGTTCCGTCCCTCGTTTCGATACTTCTTATCGTCGATTGCGCCGCGATTTCTAACGTCCGGCTGGCAGACGAAAACAAGCCGACGCGCGGCGGTGGCGTGGTATAATCAGGTGGCCCTCGGCGGCCGAGAGGCTAAGGGGGAGGCGGAAGTGGCCGGACGCCGGCCGGCCGACAACCGCAAAGGCAAGCAGAGGCGACGCCGCTGGCTGAAGGTGGCGGGGGCGGCGGCCTTGTTGGCCGCGGTGGCGGCCCTCGGCAGCGTGACGGGGATCGTGCTCGCCGCCATCCGCACCCTCCCCGCCGTGGCCGGGTCGGCGCCGCGCCCCAGCCTGCCCTCCGAGATCTACGACGCCGACGACCGCCTGGTCACCAGGATCTACGACACCGAGAACCGCGAGCCGATCTCCCTCAGCGAGGTGCCCCAGCACGTCCAGGACGCCTTCATCGCCGTGGAGGACGAGCGCTTCTGGCGGCATCGGGGCGTGGACGTCATCGCCATCGGCCGGGCCCTGATCAACGACGTGCTCGGCCGCCAGCTCCAGGGGGCGAGCACCATCACCCAGCAACTCGCCCGCAACGCCTTCCCCATCGGGCGGGAGCGCACCCTGCGCCGCAAGATCCAGGAGGCGGTGCTGGCCCTGGAGCTGGAACGCCGCTACACCAAGAAAGAGATCCTCCAGATGTACCTCAATCGCATCTATTTCGGGCGGGACGTCTACGGCATCCAGATGGCGGCCAAGACGTACTTCGGGAAGCCGGCCAAGGACCTTACCCTGGAGGAGGGCGCGCTGCTGGCGGGCCTGCCCCAGGCGCCCAACGCCTACGAACCCTTCTCGAACCCCCGGGCGGCGCTGCAGCGGCGCAACCAGGTCCTGGAGCTCATGGCGCAGAAGGGCTTCATCAGCCGGGAGCGGGCGGAGGCGGCCAAGCGGGAGCCCATCCGCACTGCCGAGGCGCCCCCGGCGCGCCGCGACTACCCGGCGCCCCACTTCGTGGACTACGTCCTGGCC
>JBBIPI010000028.1:0-13184 GCA_037442985.1 Clostridiales bacterium | reverse complement strand
GATCTATCACACCCACAACGACGAGTCCTACGTCCCCACGCAACGCACGGAGGCCGTGGAGGGCAAGGGCGGCGTTCACTACGTGGGCGACAGCCTGGCCGACGCCCTCCGCAGCAAGGGTTACCGCGTCGTCCACGACCAGACGATCCACCTGCCCCACGACAACGGCGCCTACCGCCGCTCCCGCCGCACCGCCCTTGAGCTGCTGCGCCGGCACAAGGCGGACCTGCTCTTCGACGTCCACCGGGACGCCGGCCCCTCGTACTCGTACGCCCGCAAGGTCAAGGGGAAGTGGGTGGCCCAGGTCCGCCTGGTGGTCGGCAGCCCGAGCCCGAACCAGAAGGCGGTCCTGGGCTGGGCCAAGGAGCTGAAGGCGGTGGCCGACCGGGAATACCCCGGGCTGATCAAGGGGATCTTCATCGGCCGCGACGCGTACAACCAGGACCTCTCCCCGCGCGCGCTCCTCCTCGAGGTGGGGACGGAGCAGAACGCCATGCCCTCGGCCCAGCGGGGTGTGGCCATGTTCGCCGACGTGGTCGACCGCTGGCTGGCCACCCGCGGCGGGACGTGAGGGCATACCCGTTCCGCTCCGGACCCGCAGTTAACGCAACTGGCCGCCGGAGACCCCGCCGTCGAGGGCCCCGGGGTGTGCCTGCCCCAACGGATCCCTTCGCCCCTCAGGGGTAATCGGTAACGTAACAACACGGCCGTTTCCGCCCGGGGGATGACGGCCCTGGGTCGTGGTGCTATGTCGGTGAGGCGACCGTCCGGCACCCCCGTGGATTGGTTTAGCAGGGAACAGATGGCGTTATGGAGAATTACTGGGAGCAAGACTCTTGGCTGCGGGGGATGGCCGTGAGCGACGAGGAGACCGCCTGCCTGGCGGCCTTGGCGGCGTTGCCGGGGCTGCGGCCGGCGCGGCTGCTGGCGTTGGTGGCGCGCTGCGGCGGCGCGCGGGCCGCCTGGGAGTTGCCGGGACCGGAGCTGGCGCGCCGGGCGGGGGTGTCCGGGCCCTGGGCGGAGCGGTTGGCCGCGCGCAAGAAGTCCCTGGATCCGGCGCTCCTGGTGGAGGAGGTGGAGCGGCTGGGCGCCCGCCTGCTGACCAGGGCGGACCCCGCGTTCCCGGCCCCCTTGGGCGACCTGGCCGAGCCCCCCGTCGTACTCTATTGCAAGGGCACGTTGCCCCCGTCCTGGGAGCGGGCCGTTTCCGTGGTCGGCACGCGGCGGGCCGACGCCGTCGGGGAGCGGTGGGCGAGGCGGCTGGGCCGGGCGCTGGCGGAGGCAGGGGTAGCAGTCGTCAGCGGCCTGGCGCGGGGGATCGACGCCGCGGCCCACGAGGGGTCCCTTCAGGGCGGGGGACCGACGGTGGCCGTCCTGGGCGCGGGCCTCGACTGCATCTATCCTCCCGAGCACCGGGGGCTGGCCGCCAGGATCGCGGAGGCAGGCGCCCTGCTGAGCGAGTACCCTCCGGGCACCGTCCCCGAGCCGGCCAACTTTCCCTGGCGGAATCGCCTCATCGCCGCCTTGGGCCGGGTGACGGTGGTCGTCCAGGCCGACCTGCGCAGCGGCGCCCTCATCACGGCCGGCCACGCGGCGGACCTGGGCCGCGAGGTGATGGCCGTGCCCGGAGATGTGGACCGGGCGCGCTCGCGGGGGACCAACTCCCTCCTGGCGGCCGGGGCGCAGGTGGCCACCGGGCCGGAGGACGTGCTGGTGGCGCTGGGCTGGACCGGCCTGGCCGCCCAGGCAGGAGATCGGTCCGAGGCGGGGAATACTACGGCTGCCCTTGGCGCCGCTCTGGGCGAGGCGGAAGATAGGGTGCTTCGCTGCCTGTCGCGCGTGCCCCAAGCGGTGGAGCGCATCGCCGCCTGCGCCGGGCTTCCGGCTGGCGCCGCCCTGGCCGCCCTGGTGTCCCTGGAAGTGCGCGGATTGGCCAGCCAGCTCCCGGATGTTACATATGTTAGAGTCGAGTAAGACGAGCGTGCGGACGGGGGTAGGGATGAAGCCCAACCTGGTCATCGTCGAATCACCGGCCAAGGCTAAGACGATCGAGAAGTTCTTAGGGCCCGGGTACCGGGTGGCGGCCTCCATGGGCCACGTGCGCGACCTGCCCAAGAGCGAGCTGGGCGTTGACATCGAGCACGGCTTTGCCCCCCGCTACATCACCATCCGGGGCCGGGGCTCCGTCGTTCAGAAGCTCAAGGCTGAGGCGCAGAAGGCCGAGCACGTCTTCCTGGCCACCGACCCGGACCGGGAGGGCGAGGCGATCTCCTGGCACCTGTGCCAGCTCCTGAACCTCTCCCCCGACGAGCCGGTGCGGGTGACCTTCAACGAGATCACCCGCGACGCGGTGCGTCACGCCTTCGCCTCGCCCCGGCCCATCGACCCCCACCTGGTGGACGCCCAGCAGGCCCGCCGGGTCCTCGACCGCCTCGTGGGCTACAAGCTGAGCCCCCTCCTCTGGCGGAAGGTGCGGCGCGGGCTCAGCGCCGGGCGCGTCCAGTCCGTGGCGGTGCGCCTCATCTGCGACCGCGAGGAGGAGATCGCCCGCTTCCAGCCCCGGGAGTACTGGACCCTCACCGCCAGGCTCAGCCCGGTGGGGGCGGAGGAGGCCGTGTTCCCCGCCCGGTACCACGGGCAACAGGGCAGGAAGGTCAGCCTGGAGAACGAGGCGCAGGCGCGCGCGGTGATGGCCGCCGTGGCGGGGCAGCCCTTCCGCGTCGCCGGGATCCAGAGAAAAGAACGGCGCCGCAACCCCGCCCCCCCTTTCACCACCTCCACCCTGCAACAGGAGGCGGCCAGGAAGCTGGGCTTCGGCGTCAGCCGCACCATGCGCGTCGCCCAGGAGCTGTACGAGGGGATGACGATCAAGGGCGAAGGTGCCGTCGGCCTGGTCACGTACATCCGCACCGACTCCACCCGCGTCTCGGCCCAGGCCCTGGAGGAGGCGGCCCAGTACATCCGCAGCCGCTACGGCGGCGACTTCGCCCACGCCCGCGCCACCGCTGGCCGCGCCGCCGCCCACGCCCAGGAGGCCCACGAGGCCATCCGCCCGACGTCCGTCTGGCGGGAGCCCGACGCCATCCGCGACAGCCTGACCCAGGACCAGTACCGCCTTTACCGTCTGATCTGGGAGCGGTTCCTCGCCAGCCAGATGGCCTCCGCCGTCCTGGACACGGTGACGGCGGAGATCGTGGCGGGCGAGCACCTGTTCCGGGCCTCCGGCTCCAGCGTCCGCTTCCCGGGTTTCATGGTGCTCTACATCGAGGGGCGGGACGAGGGCGAGGAGGGCGAGGAGGGCGAGGCGGAGGAAGGCTCCCTGCCGCCGCTGGCGGAGGGGCAGGAGCTGAGGCTGGTGGCGCTGGAGCCGCAGCAGCACTTCACCCAGCCGCCCCCCCGGTACACGGAGGCGATGCTGGTGCGCGCCCTCGAGGAGAAGGGCATCGGGCGCCCCAGCACCTACGCCCCCATCATCGCCACGATCCAGGAGCGTGGCTACGTCGAAAAGGAGAACAGGCGCTTCAAGCCCACCGAGCTGGGCAAGGTGGTCACCGCCCTCCTGAAGGAGCACTTCCCCGAGATCGTCAGCGTCGAGTTCACGGCGGAGATGGAGAAGCGGCTGGACGAGATCGAGGAGGGGCGGAGCCGGTGGCAGCGCGTGGTCGGGGACTTCTGGGAGTCGTTCTCGGCCACCCTGACGCGCGCCGAGGCCTCCATAGGCCGTGTCCGGGTACCCCAGGAGGAGACGGACGAGGTGTGCGAGGCCTGCGGGCGGAAGATGGTGGTCAAGGTGGGCCGTTTCGGGCGCTTCCTCTCCTGTTCCGGCTACCCGGAGTGCCGGCAGACGCGGCCCCTGGCGGAGAAGGTGGAGGCCGTCTGCCCCCGCTGCGGCAGCGCCCTGGCCGAGCGGCGCAGCCGGAAGGGGAGACGCTTCTACGGCTGCACCGCCTATCCGGCCTGCGATTACGTCTCCTGGTCGCGGCCGGTGGGGAACTGTCCGCACTGCGGCGGCGTCCTGGTGGAGAAGCGCGGGGCGCGGCGTTGCACGACGGAAGGTTGCGGTTTCGCGGAGGCGCTGGCCGAGCAGCTCCCGGCCGGGAGGTCTTAGGGGGTACGGCGGTGGCGGAGATGTGGGTCGCGGGGGGCGGCCTGGCCGGCAGCGAGGCGGCCTGGCAAGCGGCAGAGCGGGGCGTCCGGGTCACCCTCTTCGAGATGCGGCCCGGCCGCATGACGCCGGCGCACCGCACCGGCCTGCTGGCCGAGCTGGTCTGCAGCAACTCCCTGCGGGGCGCGGCCCTGGAGAACGCGCCGGGCCTGCTCAAGGAGGAGCTGCGCCGGCTGGGCTCCCTGATCATGGAAGCCGCCGACGCCGCCCGCATCCCCGGCGGGGGCGCCCTGGCCGTGGACCGGGAGCGCTTCGCCGCGCACGTGACGGAGAGGATCCTCTCCCATCCCGGCATCCGCGTGGTGAGGGAGGAGGTCACCGCCCTGCCGGAGGATTCCGGGCCGGTGGCCGTGATCGCCACCGGTCCCCTCACCTCGGCGGCCCTGGCGGACGCCCTGCGCCGCTTCACCGGCGAGGAGAACCTGTACTTCTACGACGCCTCTGCTCCTGTGGTGACCTACGAGAGCATCGATCACGACCGTTGCTTCCGGGGCTCGCGCTACGGGAAGGGCGGGGACGACGCGTACATCAACTGCCCTATGACAGAGGAGGAATACGTACGCTTCTACGAGGCGCTGCTGCGGGCGGAGACGGCGCCCCGCCACGACTTCGACCCGGTGCCCTTCTTCGAGGGCTGCCTGCCGGTGGAGGAGCTGGCCCGCCGGGGGCGCGACACGCTGCGCTTCGGGCCGCTCAAGCCCGTCGGCCTGACGGACCCCCGCACGGGCCGGACGCCCTACGCCGTCGTCCAGCTGCGCCAGGACAACCGGGAGGGCACCCTCTACAACCTGGTGGGCTTCCAGACGGCGCTCCGCTGGGGGGAGCAGGACCGGGTGTTCCGGCTCATCCCCGGGCTGGAGCGGGCCGAGTTCGTCCGCTATGGCGTCATGCACCGCAACCTGTTCATCAACAGCCCGCGCGTCCTGCTGCCGACCCTGCAGGCGCGCCGGCGCCCGCGCCTCTTCTTCGCCGGGCAGATGATCGGCGTGGAGGGATACGTGGAGTCGGCGGCGGCGGGGCTGGTGGCAGGGGTGAACGCCGCCCGCCTGGCGGCGGGGCGGCCGCCCCTCGTCTTCCCGCGCGAGACGGCCGTCGGCGCCCTCTGCCACTACGTCACCACCGCCGACCCGCGCACCTTCCAGCCGATGAACATCGCTTTCGGCCTCCTGCCGCCGCCCCCACCTGACGAGCGGGTGCCGCGGCGCGCCCGCAGGCGCTGGCTGGCGGAACGCGCCCTGCGCTCCCTCGGGGCGTTCGCGGCGGAGCACGGGCTCCTGCGGGAGGGGAAGCCGGCGTGAGCGTGCTGGTGGAGGAGTTCTTGGCTTATTTGGAGGTGAACCGGGGGGCCTCTCCGCACACCATCGCGGCCTACGGCAGCGATCTGGCCCAGTTTTTCGCCTTCCTGGGCCGCGCCCAGGGGCCGTCGGCGGCGGAGGAGTTGGCGGGGGTGGACGCGACCCGGGTGCGCGCCTTCGTGGCCTACCTGGTGGGGCGCGGCTACACGCGGCGTTCGGTGGCCCGCAAGCTGGCGGCGGTCCGCTCCTTCTTCCGCTATCTCTGCCGCAGCGGGCGGTTGGAGCGCAACCCGGTCCAGGGGGTCGCCACCCCCCGCGTGGGCCGCACCCTGCCCAGATTCCTCCAGGTGAGCGAGGTGGCTGCCCTGGTGGAATCGCCGCGGGACGACACCCCGCTGGGGCTGCGCGACCGCGCCCTGCTGGAGGTGCTCTACGGGGCCGGCCTCAGGGTGAGCGAGGCGGTAGGGTTGGACCTGGGCGACGTGGACCGCTCGGCCGGCCTGGTGCGCGTCGCGGGCAAGGGAGGCAGGGAGCGGGTGGTGCCCCTGGGGGGCGAGGCGCTGCGCGCCCTGGACGCCTACCTGGCGGGCGGGCGCCCCCGCCTGCTGCTGGCGCGGCGGCGCGGGGCCGAGGGAGAGCGCGCCCTCTTCCTCAGCCGCTCCGGCCGCCGGCTCTCGGCGCGCGCCGTGCGCCAGATCGTGAGCCGCTACGCCGAGGTCACCCTCCCCGGCCGCGCCCCCTCGCCCCACACCCTGCGCCACTCCTTCGCGACCCACCTCCTGGACAACGGCGCCGACCTGCGGGCCGTCCAGGAACTCCTGGGCCACGCCAGCGTGTCCACGACCCAGATCTACACCCACGTCACGCGCGAGCGCCTGCGCGCCGTCTACCAGCGGTGCCACCCGCGCGCCTGAGGGCGGCCGGGGCGCTATTATAGTGGGGGTGATGGGCGTGTGGCGCGGAACCACCATCCTGGCGGTCCGGCGCGACGGCCAGGTGGCCGTGGCCGGGGACGGCCAGGTCACCTATGAGCAGGTCGTCCTCAAGCACGGGGCGCGCAAGGTGCGCCGCCTCTACCACGGCCGGGTCCTGGCCGGTTTCGCCGGCTCGCTGGCCGACGCCATCACCCTGTACGACCGCTTCGAGTCAAAACTGGAGGCGGCGGGGGGCAACGTGCCCCGGGCCGTGGTGGAGCTGGCCCGCGACTGGCGCAGCGACCGCGTCCTCCGGAGGCTGGAGGCGCTGATGCTGGTGGCCGACCGGGACCACCTCTTCATCGTCTCCGGGAGCGGCGAGGTCATCGAGCCGGACGACCCGGCGGCCGCCATCGGCTCGGGGGGCGCCTACGCCCTGGCCGCCGCTCGCGCCCTGCTGCGGCACACGCGGCTCCCGGCCCCGGAGGTGGCGCGGGAGGCCCTGGCCATCGCCGCCTCGCTGTGCATCTACACCAACGATCAGATCGTGGTGGAGTCGCTGTGAGCGGGGGTCCCGCCGTGGACGAAGAGGAACTGACGCCCCAGCGCATCGTCGCCGAGCTGGACAAGTACATCGTCGGGCAACAGGAGGCGAAGAAGGCGGTGGCCGTCGCCCTGCGCAACCGCATCCGGCGCCGGCGGCTCCCGCCCGAGCTCCAGGACGAGGTCCTGCCCAAGAACATCCTGATGATCGGCCCCACCGGCGTCGGCAAGACGGAGATCGCCCGCCGCCTGGCCAAGCTGGTCAACGCCCCCTTCGTCAAAGTGGAGGCCACCCGCTTCACCGAGGTGGGCTACGTGGGTCGGGACGTGGACGCCATGGTGCGCGACCTGGTGGAGACGGCGGTGCGCATGGTGCGGGCCGAGCGCATGGCCGAGGTCCAGGCCCGCGCCGAGGAGCTGGCCGAGGAGCGCCTCCTCGACCTGCTCTGCCCCTCGGCCCGGCGGGAGGCCGGCTTCCGCACCCCCTTCGAGGTGATCTTCGGCGGCCGCCCGCAGGCGTACGAGGAGACGGAGGAGGAGCGGCGGCGCCAGCGCCTGGAGCGGGAGGAGTACCGCCGGCGGCTGCGCGCCGGGGAGCTGGAGAGGGACGTGGTGGAGGTGGAGGTGGAGGACGGCCTCCCGCCCATGCTGGAGGTCTTCCCCGGTGCCGGCCTGGAGGAGATGGGCATCAACCTGCAGGACGTGCTCGGCAACTTCCTGCCGCGGCGGAAGAAGCGGCGGCGGGTGACGGTGGCCGAGGCGCGACGGCTGCTGGCTCAGGAGGAGGCGCAGAAGCTCATCGACATGGACCAGGTGGCGGCCGAGGCCATCCGCCGCGCCGAGCAGATGGGGATCATCTTCATCGACGAGATCGACAAGGTGGCCGCGCGCAACGGGACGGCGGGGCCGGACGTCTCGCGGGAGGGCGTACAGCGGGACATCCTGCCCATCGTGGAAGGCAGCACCGTGATGACCAAGTACGGCCCGGTCAAGACGGACCACATCCTCTTCATCGCCGCCGGCGCCTTCCACATGGCGAAGCCGTCCGACCTGATCCCCGAGCTCCAGGGGCGCTTCCCCATCCGGGTCGAGCTGGAGAACCTGCGCCGGGAGGACTTCCGGCGCATCCTGGTGGAGCCGGAGAACGCCCTCACCAAGCAGTACCGGGCGCTCCTGGCCACGGAGGGGGTCGACCTGGTCTTCACCGAGGAGGGCATCGACGAGCTGGCCGAGATCACCCACCTGGTCAACGAGCGCACGGAGAACATCGGCGCCCGCCGGTTGCACACGGTCATGGAGAAGCTGCTGGCCGACGTCTCCTTCCGGGCTCCGGACCTGGAAGAGAAGCGGGTCGTCGTGGACCGGGCCTACGTCCGGGCGCGGCTGGCCGACATCGTGGAGGACCTGGACCTCTCCCGGTACATCCTCTAGGTGTCGCGAGGAATAGACGCTGCGGGGGCAGGCGAGGAGGCCCGCTTGCTGGCGAAAAGCTCCCCGGTTCTTCGTCAGCCAGGCGGCGACTGGGTGCCGCTTTCCGCATTGCGATTAAAGCTTTTGACCTGGCACAAGGGAATCTGGGCTATTGCCCCTGGGGGGACATCGCCGGAGCGGCCGCGGCGCCCCCTCCCGCACGTGGGTGCGCGGGAGGTTCGCTTCCCTGTTGCATCGTAGAACTGGGGTGCAGATTTTAGTGGACCGCGGAAGGAAATCCTGGTTGAATGTAGAATAGCCGGCAAAAAGGTCGAGGAGTGGACACACTTCACGCGACATAACTCTTTTCCGACAAAGGCAAACCCGGCGAAAGCCGGGGGCGCAAAGCCACGGGCCCTCGACGCCCGCGGGGTACGCGACCGGGTCGCCCAGGGGCGTAAGGGCAGCCGGGCTGCCGAAGGGGAGGGTGTCGGCAGCGGTGCGAGCGGCCCGTTCCTGCCTGCGTCGGGAGCGGGTCGCCCGCTTAGGGGGCCAAGGGGGAGTTCGATGCTGGGAGAAGTCTTCAACGAACGCGGGTTCCTGGCGCTGGAGAAGGGGCTGGAGGCGCTGGCCCTGCGCCACCGGGTGATCGCCAACAACATAGCCAACGCCAACACGCCGGGGTTCAAGAAGAGCGAGGTGTCCTTCGCCCGGGAACTGGCGCGCTTCCTGGAGCGGACGGGGCGCGGGAGCGGCCCCGCCCCCGCCTTCCGGCCCCGCGTCTTCACGGTGATCGGCACCTCCCAGCGCCTGGACGGCAACAATGTCGACATCGAGGAAGAGATGGCCAGGCTGGCCGAGAACACCCTGCTCTACGAGGCGTCGGCGCGGCAGCTCTCCGCCCACCTCGCGCGCCTCAGGCTGGCCATCAGCGAGGGGAGGCGGTGAGGCGTGAGGCTCTTCGGCGCCATCGACATCAGCGCCTCGGCCCTGACGGCCGAGAGGCTGCGCCTGGACGTGATCGCCGAGAACCTGGCCAATGCCGGCACGACCAGGACCGCCGAGGGCGGGCCGTACCGGCGCAAGGTGGTGCTCTTCGCCCCCCGCGAGGGCATGGGCGGAGTGCGGGCGGTGGGGATCGCCCGCGACCCTTCCCCCTTCCGGCTGCGCTACGATCCGGGCCATCCGGACGCCGACGCGGCCGGTTATGTGCGGCTGCCCAACGTGGACGTGGTCAAGGAGATGGTCGACCTGATCACGGCCACGCGAGCCTACGAGGCCAACGTCACGGCCATCAGCGCGGCCAAGGCGATGTTCCAGCGGGCGCTGGACATCGGGCGCGCCTAGAGGAGGGGTAGCGCATGGCGGTTCAAGGGGTGGGCATCCAGACGGGCTGGCCGGGCAGTCTCTGGCCCCAGGACCGGCCGGAGGTCCGCGCCGGCTCCTTCGCCGACGTGCTGCGGCAGGTGTTCGCCGAGGCCAACCAGGCGGAGTTGCAAGCGGCCCGCCTGAGCGAGCAGATGCTCACGGGACAGGTGGAGGACGTCTCCCAGGTCGTGATCGCGGCCCAGAAGGCGGAGCTATCCCTGCAGCTGGCGATCCAGGTGCGCAACAAGCTGCTGGAGGCGTTCCAGGAGATCATGCGCCTGCAGGTCTAGCGCTGGCGGGAGGCCGGGACGGTGGAGCTGAGGGCGCGCCTCAAGACGCTCTGGGAAACGCGGCGCCGCGCGGCGGGGTTCGTGCTGGTCGCCGCCGCGTTGGGCCTCGCCGTCCTGGTGGCCGTCGCCGGGCGAGGCCCCCGCTTCGCGCCCCTCTTCACGGGCCTGGAGGCGCGGGACGCCGCGGACATCGTCGCCCAGCTCGAGCAGGACAACGTCCCGTACCGGCTGACGGGCAACGGCCGCACCATCGAGGTGCCGGAGCCCATGGTCTACAGGACGCGCCTGGCCCTGGCCCAGCAGGGACTGCCCCGCAACGGGGTGGTGGGCTTCGAGATCATGGACCGGGGCGGTCTGGGAGGCCTGGGTGCCACCGATTTCGACAAGCGGGTCCAATACCGGCGCGCCCTGGAGGGCGAACTGACGCGCACCATCCAGCAGATCGAGGCCGTCGAGGCGGCGCGCGTCCACCTGAACATCCCCGAGCCCACGGTCTTCGTGCGCGACCGGAAGCCGGCCAGCGCCGCCATCCTGCTCCGGTTGCGCCCCGGCGCCACCCTGGACCCGGCCCAGGTGCGGGGGATCACCCACCTGGTGGCGGCCACGGTGGAGGGCCTCAGGCCCGAGGCCGTCACCGTGCTGGACGACGGCGGCCGCCTCCTCACGGCCCTGCTCCCCGACACCGGGGGCGGTGGTGCCGGCGGCGGAGCGGTGGCCAACAACAACCTGCTGGTGCAGCAGGAGTTCCAGAAGACGCTGGAGCGCAGCCTCCAGACCCTGCTGGAGGCCGTGCTGGGCCCGGGCAACGTCCTGGCCCGGGTGGCGGCCGAGCTGAACTTCGACTCCGCCACCGAGGTGCAGGAGCTGTTCCGGCCGGTGACCGACGGACAGGGAATCCTACAGAACCTGGACCGCGTGGAGGAGACGTTCCGCGGCACCGGCGGCGCCGCCGCCCCCGCGGGGATCGCCAGCAACACCATCCCCACCATGCCCGCGGCGGGGGGCGAGGGGACTTCGGAGTACAACCGCAGCGAGGACCGCAGCCGCCCGGTGCTGGACCGCATCAGCAAGCAGATCAGCGTGGCGCCCGGGGCGGTCAAGCGCCTGTCCGTCTCCGTCGTGGTCAACAAGTCCCTGTCGGCCGAGCAGGAGGAGCAGCTGCGGCGCCTGGTCACGGCCGCCGTGGGTTTGGACGCCAGCCGGAGCGACCAGATCTCCGTCATCGGGTTGCCCTTCGACACCTCCCTGGCCGACGCGGTGCGCCAGATCCAGGAGCAGCCGCCGGCGGGACCGCCGCCGGCCGGCCCGAGCTGGCTGCGCTACGCCGTCTGGGGAGGGGCGGCGCTGCTCGTGTTGCTCTCCCTGATCGTGGCCATGCGCCTGGGCGGACGGCGCGCCAGGTTGGAAAGCTCCCGCCTGGCCCAGGAGCTGGAGGCCCTGCAGCAGCGGCTCGCCCAGGAGCGGGCCGCCGCCGAGGCCCGGAAGCAGCAGGCCGTGCAGGCGGCGCAGGAGGAGCTGCAGTCCCAGGTGGCCAACCTGGCCCGCCAGCGGCCGGAGGAGGTCGCCCAGATCATCCGCTCGTGGTTGAGCGAGGAGTAGGTGCGAGATGCCGACCCAGACGGGGCTGACCAGCAGGCAGAAGGCGGCGGTGCTCGTGATCGCCCTGGGCCCGGAGCTCGCGGCCGGCGTCCTGCGCCACCTCCGGGACGAAGAGGTGGAGCTGCTGACGCTGGAGCTGACGAACGTGCGGCACATCACCCCCGAGCAGCGGCGGTCCGTCCTGGAAGAGTTCCGGCACACGGCCGAGGCCAAGGGATACATCCAGCAGGGCGGCCTGGCCTACGCCCGGGAGCTGTTGCAGAAGGCCCTGGGGGCGCCCAAGGCGATGGAGATCATCAACCGCCTCACCGCCAGCCTGCAAGTCCGCCCCTTCGACTTCATCCGCCGGACCGACCCGGGCCAGGTCCTCAACTACCTGCAGAACGAGCACCCCCAGACCATCGCCCTCGTCCTGGCCTACCTGGACCGGAAGCAGGCGGCGGCCATCCTCGCCGCCCTGCCGCCCGACCTCCAGGCCGAGGTGGCGCGGAGGATCGCCACCATGGACCGGACCTCGCCCGAGGTGGTGCGGGAGGTGGAGCGCATCCTGGAGCGGCGGCTGGCCGCGTTCATGACCCAGAGCGCCACCGTCTCCGGCGGGGCGAAGGCGGTGGCCGAGGTGCTCTCGCACGTCGACCGCAGCACCGAGAAGACGATCATGCAGCAGCTGGAGCGGGACGAGCCCGGACTGGCCGAGGAGATCAAGAAGCTGATGTTCACCTTCGACGACATCGTCACGCTGGACGACCGTTCGCTCCAGCGCGTGCTGCGCGAGATCGACCTGAACAACGACCTGCCGCTGGCGCTCAAGCTGGCCGGCGACCAGGTGAAGGAGAAGATCTTCCGCAACCTGTCCCAGCGGGCGGTGGAGAACCTGAAGGAGAACATCGAGTACCTGGGGCCCGTGCGGCTGCGGGACGCCGAGGCGGCCCAGCAGCGCATCGTCGCCGTGATCCGCCGGCTGGAGGAAGAGGGCGAGATCGTCATCGGCCGCGGCGGGGAGGGCGAGTTCGTTGTCTAGGGTCATCAAGGGGTCGGTTCGCCTGCCGGCCGCCAGCGGTGGCTGGCCCGAGCTGTCCCTCCGCCGGGGCGCCGGAAGGCGGGAGGAGGCACCGCCGCGCCGTTCCGGCCCCGACGACGGGGAGGCCCAGAGAGAGGCGGCGCGGCAGGAGGGATACCGCGCCGGCTACGAGGAGGGCCGCCGGCGCGGGTACCAGGAGGGCCTGGCCAAGGGCAGGGGCGACGCCGAGGCCGTGCTCCGGGAGGCGGAGGAACGCCTGCGGCAGGTGGAGGCCGCCCGGGCCGACCTGGAACGTACCCTGGAGGAGGAGCGCGCCCGTCTCCTGGAGGAGGTGCGGGAGGACGTGGCCCGCCTGGCCATGGCCGTGGCGCGCCGCGTGCTGGAGCGCGAGCTCACCCTCTCCGCCGAGGACGTCCTGGCCCTCGTGGAGAGGCTGCTCGAGGAGGCGCGCGGCCAGCAGGGCGCGACGGTGCGCGTCCACCCGCGGGACGGGTTCGCCCTCGAGGCGCAGCGCGAGGCGCTGGAGGCCAGGGCGGGCGGCCCGCTGGAGATCGTCGGCGACGTGACCCTCTCGCCCGG
>JBBIPI010000027.1:0-13571 GCA_037442985.1 Clostridiales bacterium | reverse complement strand
GCCACCATGTCCGGGGCGCGGGAGACGGCGGAGATCACCGCCACGCCGTCCGCGCCCGCCGCCACGGCGGCGCCGGCGTTCTCGGGGGTGATCCCCCCGATGGCCAGCACCGGCAGGGACACGGCGGCGCGCACCGCCCGCAGCGCCTCGGGGCCGATGGCCGCCCCGGCGTCCGGCTTGGTGGCCGTGGGGAAGACGGGGCCCACCCCCAGGTAGTCCGCCCCGGCCGCCTCGGCCGCCCGCGCCTCCTCCGGCGTGGCCGCCGAGACGCCCAGGATCTTGTCCGGGCCCAGCAGGCGCCGCGCCTCCGCCGCCGGCAGGTCGTCCTGCCCCAGGTGGACGCCGTCCGCCCCCGCCGCCAGGGCCACATCCAGGCGGTCGTTGACGATCAGCGGCACGCCGGCGGAGCGGCAGAGGGGCAGGAGCGCCACCGTCAGGCGGTAGAGGGCGCGGGCTGTGGCCGCCTTGTCGCGGACCTGGATCAGGGTGGCCCCGCCCGCCAGCGCCGCGCGCGCCACCTCCAGGTGGCCCCGCCCGGGCCCGGCGTCCTCGGTGATCACGCAGAGGTCCGGCCGTAGGCGAACCATCGGTTCCCCCAGTGGTTGACGGACGGCCGGCCCGGCCCCAGCGTCAGCCGGTGCCTGATGGCGCTGGCCGTATAATCCTTGGCCAACCCGGCCGCCTCGGGCACCGGCAGGCCGCGCGCCAACCCGGCCGCGAGGGCGGCCGAGAAGGTGCAGCCGGCCCCGTGGACCGGGCCGACCGGCAGCCGCTCGCCGCGCAGCTCGTAGAACGCCTCGCCGTCGTAGAGCAGGTCCAGGGCGTCGCGGCCGCCGGGGAGGTGGCCGCCCGTGACGACCACCCAACGCGGCCCCAGCGCCCTCAGCCGGTGGGCCGCCCGGCGCAGGTCGACCTCGTCGCGGATCGGCAGCCCCGCCAGCGTCTCCGCTTCCGGCACGTTGGGCGTCACCACCAAGGCGAGGGGGAACAGGCGCTCCACCAGCGGCCCGCGCGCCGCCTCCTCGAGGAGGGCCGCGCCGGTGCCGGCCGCCAGCACGGGATCGACCACCAGGTTCGGCAGCCGCAGGGCCGAGACCGCCTCGGCCACCGCCTCCACGATGGCCGCCGACCACAGCATCCCCGTCTTCACCGCGTCCACGCCCAGGCGGGCGGCCGCCTCCATCTGCGCCGTCACCGCCTCCGGCGGCAGCGGATAGACGGCGGACACGCCCTCCCAGTCCTGGGCGGTCACCGCGGTGACGGCGGCCGTCAGGTGGACCCCCAGGGCGAAGCAGGTCTTCTGGTCGGCCTGGATCCCGGCCCCTCCGCCGCTGTCGGAGCCGGCCACCGCGAGCACGCGCGGGACCTCGCGCTGGCCCACGCCCTCACCCCTCTCGGCGACCGCCCCCTCACGCCTCCCGGTCGCTCCCCTCCCCCTCCTGCGGCATCCCCGGGGCGAGCGTGGCCAGGAAGTCCACCAGACGGTCGACCTGGTCCTGGCGGAGCCGGCCGGCCACGCCCACCAGGCGCTTCAAGTCGGCGCGGCCGGTAAGCAGTTGCAGGCTGTTCCGCAGTTCTTCCGGGAGGTATTCTGCCACGTCCCCCGCGTCGCTGACCAGTTCCGCCAGGGGCACCTGGTACACGCTGGCCAACTCGCGGAGCACGTCCAGGCTCGGCCGGCGTTCGTTCCGTTCGTACTTGCCGATGGTGGTGAAGTGCAGCCCGGTCAGCTTCTCCACGTCGTAGAGGCTCAGCTTGCGCTTCAACCGCAACTCCCTGAGCCGCCGGCCCAGATCCGGCATCTCTCCTCGTCCCCCCCAGTCGGCTATGGTGGCAGGTACGAGGTACAGTTAGGGAAGACGCGGTCGCCCTCCTATAGCCGAGCCGGCTATCTGACCCGTGGCGGCTCCGGGACCGTGGGAATGGACCACATCGATGTCAGGGCGGGGACCCTGATGATCCGGCTTCTACTCTGCCCTGCCAAAATTTTGTAATCGCAATCCGAAAAGCGTCACTCGCTCGCCGTCCCGCTAACGATGGGCGGCAACGGACGGTCCTATCAGGGGGCGATCCCTTGTTCCCCCGCGCGGAAATCGCTGAGATCCTCCGGGCGGAAATAGACTTGTTGTTATGTTGCAACGTACCCCTACGGGTAGGGTACGCGGAGCCGTTGGGCCACAACGGCTCTTCATTACTTTAAACTGTTAAAGTGCACAATCCCTTTATATAACCGTTCACGAAGTGGTTCATCCTCCCTTTCATGCCCTGCGGTCCCGTCACCGCAGCATAGGGGGACTACATCCGCTCCGGCGCCGAGACGCCCAGCAGTGCCAGGGCGTTGGCCAGCACCTGGCGCGCGGCCGCCACCAGCGCCAGCCGGGCCAGGGCCAGCTCGCGCTCCGGGACCAGCACCCGGCACTGGGTGTAGAAGGAGTGGAAGAGGGTGGCCAGGTCGCGGGCGTAGGCGGTGAGGCGGTGGGGCTCCCGCGCCTCCGCGGCGGCGGCCACCTCGCCGGGGAACTCGGCCAGTTTGCGGAGCAGCTCCACCTCGGCCGGCTCGCGCAGGAGGGTGGCGGCGGCCGCCCGGGCGGCCTCCGCGGCGCCGCCGGCCGGGGCCAGGAGCACCCGGGCCTCGGGCTGGCGCAGGATGCTGCAGATGCGGGCGTGGGCGTACTGAACGTAGTAGACGGGGTTCTCAGCGGCCTGGAGCCGCGCCAGGTCGAGATCGAAGTCCATGTGGCTGTCCAGGGAGCGCATGAGGAAGAGGAAGCGGGCGGCGTCCCGCCCCACGTCGTCCACCAGCTCGTCCATGGTGACGAACTCGCCCCGGCGCTTGGACATCCTCACGACCTCGCCGCCGCGCACCAGCCGCACCATCTGGTTCAGCAGCACCTCCAGGCGTCCGGGCTCGACGCCCAGGGCCTGCAGGGCGGCGCGCAGGCGCGGGACGTAGCCGTGGTGGTCCTGGCCCCAGATGTCGATGACCCGGTCGAAGCCGCGCTCGAACTTGTCCAGGTGGTAGGCGACGTCCACGAGGAAGTAGGTGTACTCCCCGTTCTGGCGCACCAGCACCCGGTCCTGCTCGTCGCCGAAGGCGGTGGCGCGGAACCAGACGGCGCCGTCCCGCTCGTAGACGCAGCCCGCCTCCCTCAGGCGGGCCAGGGCCCGCTCCGGCGCCCCGGCGGCGCGCAGGGCCGACTCGCGCACCCACCGGTCGTACACGACGCCGTAGCGGCGCAGCGACGCCTCCTGGCCGGCCACGATCCGCTCCACGGCGAAGCGCGCCAGCTCCTCCCGCAGCGCGGCCAGGCCGCCCGCGTCCGACCCGGCCGGTACGGCGCCTGACCCCAGCAGGACCCGGCGCGCCGCCTCGCCCCCGGGCCCCGCCAGGTACTCCCGCGCCAGGTCGACGACGTACTCGCCCGGGTAGGCGCCCTCCGGCAGCTCGACCTCCTGGCCCAGGAGCTGGCGGCAGCGCACCTCCATGGCCACGCCCAGGAGGGCGAACTGGTTGCCGGCGTCGTTGACGTAGTACTCCCGCTCGACGGCGTAGCCCGCCGCCTCCAGGCAGGCGGCCAGGGCGTCGCCGTAGGCGGCGGCCCGGGCGTTGACCACGTTGAGCGGCCCCGTGGGGTTGGCGCTCACGAACTCGACCTGGACGCGGCGGCCCCGCCCGCCCTCGCTGCGCCCGTAGGCCGGCCCCTGGCTCAGGACGGCCTCCACCACGGGGGCGAGCCAGCCGGGCGCCAGGAAGAAGTTGAGGAACCCCGGGCCGGCCACCTCCACCCGCTCCACCGGCGCCGTCGCCGCGCCGAAGCGGGCCGCCAGGGCGGCGGCCACCTCCCGCGGCCGCCGCCCGAGGCGTCCCGCCAGCACCAGCGCCAGGTTGGAGGCGAAGTCGCCGTGGCCGCGCTCCCGCGGCACCTCCACCGTGAAGGGCGGCAGCTCCGCCCCCTCCAGCCCGGGCAGCTCCCCGGCCGCCGCCGCGGCCGCGCAGGCCCGGACCAGGCCCCGCCGCAACTCCTCCCGCACGGCGGCGAGCAGGTCCACGCGGTTCACCTCCTAGGCCGACAGGGCGGGGCCTCCCCGTCCCGCCCGGCGCCGGCTCCCAGGGTCAGCAAAAGCAGAGCACCGCCTCCCGCAGCACCTTGGCGCCCAGGACGAGGGTCGCCTCGGTCGGGTCGGCGGGCGGGCAGACCTCCACCAGGTCGAAGCCGACCACGTTCAGGCCCCGCAGGGCGTGGACGGCGGCCAGGAGCTCGGCCGAGGTGATCCCCCCGGCCTCGGGCGTGCCCGTCCCGGGGGCGAAGGCGGGGTCGACCACGTCGATGTCCACCGTCACGTAGACCGGCCGGCCCTCCAGCTCCCCCCGCACCGCCAGGAGGGGCTCCAGCACCCGCTCCGGGTACAACCGCGTCCGCGCCTGGGCATAGGCCGCCTCCTCCGGGGTCCCGGAGCGGACGCCGAACTGGTAGATCGGCCCCTCCAGGTGCTCGGCCACCAGCCGCATCACGGTGGCGTGGGACAGGCGCTCGCCCAGGTATTCTTCCCGCAGGTCGGCGTGGGCGTCCAGGTGGACGACGGCCAGGTCCGGATGGCGCCGCGCCAGGGCGCGCACCGCGGCCCAGGTAACCAGGTGCTCGCCCCCCATCATGAGGGGCACCTTGCCGTCGGCGGCGATCCCGGCCACCACCCCTTCGATGGCCTCCAGGGAGGCCGCCACGTTCCCCGGCGGCAGCGCGACGTCGCCGGCGTCGGCGAAGGGGTGCCGGGCGAGGGACTCCCCGAGGGAGAAGCTGTACTCCTCCAGCACCTGGGACACCTCGCGCAGGCGCTGGGGCGCCAGCCGCGCCCCGGGCCGGAAGGTTACTGTGAAGTCCATGGGCGCGCCGAAAAGCACGCCCCGGGCGCGGGCGTAGTCGTCGACCGCGCCGAGGAAGGCTCCCCCCCTGGCCAGGGACCGGCCCCAGGGCGCCAACGCCGCCACCCCTCACTCCAGGACGCGCTGGACGAAGGGGGGCAGCACGAAGGACGCCCGATGGACCTCGGGGGAGTAGTAGCGCGTGGCCAGCCCCCTGGCGCGCTCCAAGGGGCAGGTGAGCGGGTCGTGCCGCTTCGACCCCAGGGAGAGCGTCCACAGGCCGCCCGGATAGGTGGGAACGGAGAAGAGGCTCAGGCGCACCACGGGGAAGATCTCCCGCAGGGAGCGGTGGATCTCGCCCAGGAGCGGCGCGTCGAAGAAGGGGGACTCGGTCTGGGCCACGAACAGGCCGTCCTCCGCCAGGGCCCCGGCCACGTCCCGGTAGAACTCCGCCTTGAACAGGCCGACGGCCGGACCGATGGGGTCGGTGGAGTCGACGATGATCACGTCGTACTCCCCCCGCACCCCCTTCACGAATTCGATGCCGTCGCCGATGGTGACCCGGACCCGGGGATCGTCGAACCCGGAGGCGATGCCGGGGAGGTGCCGCCGGCAGACCTCGATGACCCGCTGGTCGATCTCCACTAGCCGCACCTCCTCCACGGAGGGGTGCTTGAGCGCCTCGCGGACCACGCCGCCGTCCCCGCCGCCG
Source organism: Clostridiales bacterium (assembly GCA_037442985.1). GTDB lineage: Bacteria > Bacillota > Sulfobacillia > DYIH01 > JBBIPI01 > JBBIPI01. The sequence goes on along the minus strand of JBBIPI010000027.1, from coordinate 7,998 downwards.
ATCACCAGGACGCGCCGGGGCGACGGGTGGGTCACCAGCGGCACGTGCGCCATCATCTCGTGGTACACGAACTCGTCCGCCTCGCTGGTCATCACCACGTCGTCCAGGACGAGCATCCGGCCGAACTGGTCGGTCTCGTACACGACGATCTCCTGGTAGGGGGAACGTTCGCGGTGCAGGATCCCCGTCACCCGGCAGACGATGCCGAAGGTCTCCGTCCGGTCGGTGAACCAGCACTCCAACCGCCAGCCACCTCGCTCCCGCTTCAGTACCAGAGCACGGCCGCCGCCACCACCGCGGCCGTCCGCGTGACGACGCGCGCCACGCCCAGCACCTTGACCTCCCTGAGCGCCTTGCCCCGGGCGGCGAACGCCTCGCGCACCATGGCCTCCACCCGTCGCTCCGCCTCCTCGCGGCTGCAGAAGCCGGCGAACTCCATGATCACCCCGTAGCCGTCCTCGGCGAAGCCGAGCCCGATGGCCGCCGCAATCTCCCGCCCCGGCTCGTCGCTCACGAGGGAGCCGTAGGCGGTGGGCGTCAGGGCTCCGGGCGGAACGGGGAAGTCGGCCTGGTACTCGCACTCGGGAGGCAGGATGCTGCTGACGCGGATCAGGTTCAGGTTCCCGATCCCGGCATCCAGCAGCGCCTTGTCGAAGGCCGTGAGCTTTTCGTCGCCCTCGGCTGAACCTGCTACGATCTTGACCTTTTTGGGCGTGGGCAGCATGGGACGGCAGCGGCCTCCCCCGGCAAAAATCCTGGACTATTACGGGGTCAAACCACCCCCGTTGTCAAGCGTCATTTGACCCCCCGCGCGGGCGGATGCTATAGTTGGTCGCGCGGGAAGAAAACTCCCCGGAAGGAACGCGGAGGAGGAGAGGGCGCGTGAGCCAGATGCGCGTATTCCTGCTCATGGCCGTGCTGACGGCCATCCTGGTCGCCATCGGCAACCTGGTGGGCGGCACGTCGGGCAGCCTGCTCTTCTTCCTGATCGCCCTGGCGATGAACGGCTTTTCCTATTATTACAGCGACCGCATCGCCATCGCCATGACGGGGGCCGAGCCGTTGCCCGAGTCCCGGGCGCCGGAGATCCATGCCATGGTCCGCCGCCTGGCGGCCAGGGCCGGCATCCCCACGCCCCGGGTCTACATCACGCCCTCACCCCAGCCCAACGCCTTCGCCACCGGGCGCGACCCGGCGCACGCTGCCGTGGCCGTGACCCAGGGGCTGCTGCGCATCCTCGACCCGCGCGAGGTCGAGGGGGTGCTGGCCCACGAGATCGCCCACATCCGTAACCGTGACACGCTCATCGGCACCATCGCCGCCACCATGGCCGGCGCCATCAGCATGATCGCCAACGTCGCCCAGTGGGGGCTCATCTTCGGCGGCGGCCACCGGGACCGGGAGGGGGGCGGGGCCGGCTCGCTCGTCGGTGCCCTGCTGATGATCATCCTGGCACCCCTGGCCGCCGCCCTGGTGCAGATGGCCATCTCCCGCTCCCGGGAGTACTTGGCGGATGAGACCGGCGCCCGCCTGGCCGGTGACCCCGAGGGGCTGGCCAGCGCGCTCCTAAAGCTGGAGCGGGCGGCCCACGCCATCCCCATGGAGGTCAACCCCGGCGCGGCCCACCTGTTCATCGTCAACCCCCTCTCGGGCGAGGCGCTGATGCACCTGTTCAGCACCCACCCGCCCATCGCCGAGCGGGTGCGGCGGCTGCGGCAGCTGACCCTGCGCCACTGACGCGCGGCCGGTCCCGGACCGGCGGCCCGCTCCTCCCGGGGGGCGGGCCGCCGCGCGTTTCGGGCGCCCCCGCGCCGGCCATACTAGCCAGGCAGGGGGTAGAGGGTTGCCCAGCCGCCGTCAACGCAAGGCGCACCGGCTGGCCCGCGGCCTCCGCTGGGCCGCCCTCGGCCTGGGCGGGGTGGCCGTCGCCCTGGGCCTGACGCTGCTGGCGCTCAGCCTGCTGCCGCTGCCGGCGCCCCGCTTGCCGCGCGCCAGCGAGATCTATGACGCCAACGGCGTGCTGGTGACCAAGCTCTTCGTCCAGAACCGGACACCCGTGCCCCTGGCCCGGATGCCGCGCCAGCTGCGGCAGGCCTTCCTGGCCGTCGAGGACGACCGCTTCTACCGCCACCCCGGCGTCGACCCCCTGGGCATCGCCCGCGCGGCGGTGCGCAACCTCCTGGCGGGCCGGGTGGTGGAGGGCGGCAGCACCATCACCCAGCAGTTGGCGCGCAGCCTCTACCTCACCCCCGAGCGGACGCTGGCGCGCAAGCTGCAGGAGCTCTTCCTCACCCTCCAGCTCGAGGCCCGCTACTCCAAGGACGAGATCCTGGAGCTGTACCTCAACAGCATCTACCTCGGGAGCGGCGCGTACGGGGTCCAGGCGGCCGCCCAGTTATACTTCGGCAAGGACGTGAGCGACCTGACCCTGGAGGAGAGCGCCCTCCTGGCCGGCCTGGCGCGCGCCCCGGAGCTGTACAACCCCTTCAAGGACCCCGACCTGGCGGTGCGGCGGCGCAACGTGGTGCTGAGCCGCATGGCCGCCGTCGGCTTCCTCCCCGAGGAGGCCGCCGCTCGGGCCCAGGCCGCCCCCCTGCGCCTGGCGGAGCGGCCGCCCCCGGGACGGGCCGCCTACTTCGTCGACTACGTGCTGCGCGAGCTGCGCAGCCGCCACCCTGGCCTGGAGCGGGACCTCTACCGCGCCGGTTACCGCATCTACACCACCATGGACGTGCGCATGCAGGAGGCGGCCGAGCGCGCCGTCGCCGAGCTCTTGCCCCCGGCGCAGCCGGATGCCCGGGGCGTCCCCCAGCCCCAGGTGGCCCTGGTGGCCCTGGACCCCCGCAACGGCTACCTCCGCGCCCTGGTCGGCGGGCGCGACCCGGAGCACGCCAGCAACAACCGGGCGGTCACCGCCCACCGCCAGCCCGGGTCGGCCTTCAAGCCCTTCCTCTACGCCGCCGTGCTCGAGGCGGGCTACACGGCGGCCGACCAGCAGGTCTGCGAGTACGTCAGCTACCCGGGGGCGGAGGCGGGCAGGCCGTACGTGCCCACCGACTACACCGAGGGCGGTCGCCGGTCGCCCTACCACAACCGGCCCCTGAGCGTACGGGAGGCCATCGAGATCTCCGACAATGTGGTGGCCGTCAAGTGGGCCGCCACCATCGGGCCCCGGCGCCTGGCCGAGATGGCCCACCGCCTGGGCATCGAGAGCGACCTGGAGCCGGCGCTCCCCCTGGCCCTGGGCTCCTCCGAGGTCACGCCCCTGGAGATGGCCGTGGCCTATGCCCCCTTCGCCAACATGGGGTGGCGGGTCAAGCCCATCGCCGTCCTCAGGGTGGAGGACCCGCAGGGACGGGTGCTGGAAGAGAACCGGCCGCAGCTGACCAAGGTGCTGGACGAGAAGGTGGCCTACATCCTGACGGACATCCTGAAGGGGGTGATCACCCGCGGCACGGCCAGCAACCTGGCCGGCTGGCTGGACCGGCCTGCGGCCGGCAAGACGGGGACCACCGACCGGAACGAGAACGCTTGGTTCATCGGCTACACCCCGGACCTGGTCACCGCCGTGTGGGTGGGGAACGACCTGCCCTCGCCCCTGCCCGGCTTCGGCAGCACCCTGGCCGGGCCGGTCTGGGCCGGCTTCACCCGCCGGGCCCTGGCGGGGCTGACGGCGCGCGACTTCGTCCGTCCCCCGGGGGTGATCACGGTGGCCGTCTCCGCCGCCGACGGGCTCCTGCCCAACCCGACCTCGCCCGTGGTGCACGAGCTGTTCGTCGCCGGCACGGAGCCGCGCCTGACCAGCCCCCTCTACCGCTGGGGTCCCCCAGGCCCGGCGCCGCAGCAGGAACCGGGAGCCGCGCCCACCGCCGGCTTCCCCGAACCCTAACGGGAGGGGCGCTCGCCCAGCGTGACCACCGTCTCCCGCACTTCCTGCCCGCGCCGGTAGCGCACGCGCACCCGGTCGCCCGGCCGCCGCTCCTCCAGGATGCGGATGGCCTCCAGGGTGCGGTCCACGGGCGTGCCGTCCATCTCGAGGATCACGTCCCCCTGGCGCAGCCCGGCCGCGTGCGCCGGCTGGCCGACCTCCACGGTCGCCAGCAGCAGTCCCTGGTCCACGCGCGCCCCCAGGACCTCCCGCGCCTGCGCCGCCTCCATGAAGACCACGCCCATGTAGGCGCGCCGCACCCGGCCGTAGCGGACCAGGTCGTCCACGACGCGCCGCACCGTGTTGGACGGGATGGCGAAGCCCATCCCCTCCACGGCCAGCTCGCCCACCTTGAAGGTGTTGATGCCGATCACCTGCCCGGCCGCGTTCACCAGGGCGCCGCCGCTGTTGCCCGGGTTGATGGCCGCGTCCGTCTGGATGAGCTGGGTCACCCGCTCCATCTCCTGGCTCTGGCCGTACAGGAAGGAGCGGATCCCGCTCACCACCCCCACGGTCACCGAGCGCTGGAACTCCAGCCCCAGGGGGTTGCCGATGGCGATGGCCACCTCACCCACCCGCACCTGGTCGGAATCGCCGAAGACGGCGCTGGGCAGGTCGCGCCCGGCGCGCACGCGCAGCACCGCCAGGTCGGTGGGGGGATCGACCCCCACCAACTCGGCCTCCAGGCGCTCGCCGCCGGCTAGCACCACCACCAGCCGGTCGGCACCCTCCACCACGTGGTAGTTGGTCACGATGTAGCCGCTGGGGTCGAAGATGACGCCCGAGCCGCTCCCCGTCTGCCGGCCCAGGCGGCCGCCGAAGAGATCGCGCAACACCTCGATGGAGGCGACGCCCACCACGGCCGGCCCCACCTTCTCGGCCACGGCCACGGCCGGGGCGCCCCCCACCGCCGGGGGAACGGGCTGGACCTCCAGGCGCGGGGCCGGGCGGGCGTCAGGGGCCGGCGCCCGGCGGGGCAGGGGAACGAGGGGGGAGAGGTAGACGGCGGCCAGCCCCCCCAGGAAGGCGCTCACCAGGGCCACCGCCGCCAGCTTCAGCCCGCTCGGGCTGGGCGGCGGGGACGGCGGCGGCAAGGACCATCCGCTCTCCTCCATTTGGCAACGCCTCCTTCCCGGCCCGCGCCAGGATCACTCCTCGGTGCGGACGATGTCCGCCCCCAGGGAGCGCAGCTTCTCATCCATGCGCTCGTAACCGCGGTCGATGTGGGCGCAACCGCTGATCGCCGTCTCCCCGGCGGCGACGAGACCCGCGATCACCAAGGCGGCCCCGGCGCGCAGGTCGCTGGCGTGCACCGCCGCGCCCGTCAGCCGCTCCACGCCCTCGATGATGGCCGTGCGCCCCTCCATACGGATATTGGTGCCCATGCGCTTGAGTTCGTCCACGTGCTTGAAGCGGCCGTCCCAGATGGTCTCGGTCACCGTGCTGGTGCCCTCGGCGATGGCCAGGAGGGCGCTCATCGGCTGCTGGGCGTCGGTGGGGAAGCCGGGGTAGGGCAGGGTCTTGATGTGCACGGCGCGCGGCCGGCCGGTGCCGCGCACCGTCACGGTGTCGCCGTTCTCGCGCACCTCCATGCCCGCCTCCCGCAGCTTGGCGGAGACGGGCTCCAGGTGCTTGGGGATGACGTTCTCGACCGTGACCTCGCCGCCCGTGGCGGCGCCGGCGATCATGTACGTGGCCGCCTCGATCTCGTCCGGGATGACGGTGTGCTCCGCCCCCTTGAGGCGGCTGACCCCGTGGATCTTGATCACGTCCGTGCCCGCGCCGCTCACCCGTCCGCCCATGGCGTTCAGGTAGTTCGCCACGTCCACCACGTGGGACTCGCGGGCCGCGTTCTCGATCACCGTGGTGCCCTCGGCCAGGGCGGCCGCCAGCATGATGTTGATCGTCGCGCCCACGCTCACGGTGTCCAGGTAGACTGAGGCGCCGCGCAGCTTCTTGGCCGTCGCCCGGATCACCCCGTGCTCGATCTCCACCTGGGCCCCCAGGGCGCGCAACCCCTTGATGTGCTGGTCCACCGGCCGCGAGCCGATGTCGCAACCTCCCGGGAAGGGCACCTCCACCCGGCCGTAGCGCGCCAGCAGCGCCCCCAGGAGGTAGTACGAGGCGCGCATCCTGCGGGCGAGGACGTCCGGGGCGCGGGTGCGCGCCAGGCCGTTGGCACCGACGCGCAATACGCCGCCGCCCTCCTCCACTTCGGCACCCAGAGCGCGGAGGATCTCCACGTAGGTTTTGACGTCGCCGATCTCCGGCAGGTTGAGCAGGGTACTCGGGGTCTCGGCCATGAGCGCCGCCGGAATCACCGCCACGGCCGCGTTCTTCCGGCCGGCCACGCGCACCCGCCCGTGCAGGGGCCTGCCGCCCCGGATGCGAAACACGGACAACGCGCTCTTCTCCCCTCCCCCGCCGCGATGGCAGGGGTCCGGGCTGAGATTAACACATTTCGGCACCCTGAGGGCGACTCCTGCACGGGACCGCCCCTTCATGGGACCTCCTCCAGGGTTCCGAGGTAGGCGTTGACGTAAAAGGCGCGCCCGTCGCGGGTCAGCACGCGCCAGGCCGGGACGGCCTCCCATTCCGTGGCGCCGGGCCGCAGGAAGGCGAAGTAGCCCAGGTCGACCCGCTCCACCAGCAGGCGGGCCGTCCCGCCCCCGCCTGCCGGGCCGCGCCCGGAGAGCTGCGTCACGAGAGAGCGCAGGGCGTCCTCGGCCGTGACCCGCACCTGCTGGCGCGGCCCCACCGGACCCGCCACGTCCAGCCACACCGCCTCCAGCGCCCGCACCGACCCGGACACCACCTCGACGCCCAGGTAGCCGCCGAAGAGGGGCCAGTCGCCGTAACGCTGGCCGAAGAACACCTGGTAGGCCCCGGGCCGGCCGCCCGGCGCCGGAATGGCGTAATCCAGCCCCGCGTCGGCGGGCAGCAGCCCCCGCCGGCGGACGAACTCGCCGGCCACCCGCACCGCCGCCGCCAGGTCGAAGGCGGCCGCAGGCTCGCCCGGCGCCAGATCGCGGCGCTCGTACAGGATCAGCCCCTGCGGCAGGACGGTCAACTGCTCGCCGTCGCGCCGGAAGACGAGCGCCCCGCTCTGGCCGTCCGGTCCGGCCCCGCCCGGCGTCCCGGGGAAGAAGGCGTCCCTGAGTAGCCCGGCGTCCACCGGCAGCACGCGCACCCTGAGCTTGCGCATGCGGGCCGGAGGCCGTGGCGGCAAGGGGCCAGAGAAGACGATCCCCTCCCGCAGGAGGTCTTCCCGCACCCGCCCCGACGCCGGCGCCAGGGTGGCGCTCGCGGGGCCCAGCCAGAGCTGCGCCGCCAGCACCAGGTCCAGGACGAGGAAGGCCACGATGAGGATGGTCTTGGCCCGCGGCCAGTCCATCAGGGGATCGCCTCCCCGCCGTCCGGCGCCAGCCGCGCCGCCCGACCGGTCGCGGCGTCCACCACGGCCGCCAGGGAGCCGTCCAGGGCGACGGCCCAGGCGGGACGCCACTCCCGGGGGGCGCCCGCACCGGAGGCGTCGCCCCAGGCGGCCAGGACCGGGAAGAGGTCCGTCACCGTGGCCGCCGGCTTGCCTCCGAAGAGGGAGGACCAGCCGCGGTCGACCGCCGCCAGCGCGGCCTCGGCCCGCAGTTCTACGGGCGAGGCGGCCGGCTGCGGCTCGGCGCCGGGCACGAAGCGCTCGTAGGATCGTATGCCGCCGCTGGCGGCCACCCGCACGCGCAGCGGGGGGCGATACCCCGAACCGCCGACCCCCACCACGCCGATCAGCGGGTGCCCCCGGAACGCCGGCGCGAAGAGGAAGCGCGCCTCGCCGTCGGTCTTGCCGAGGGAGAGCAGGCGGGCACCCCGGGGCCAGCCGCCGTGCCGCGCGGCGAACCCCGCCGCCTCCGCCAGCAGCCGCACCGGCCCGGCCGCCCTGCCGCCGGCCGGAGCCGGCCGCTCGTAGCGCACCGAGCCGTCCTCCCTCAGGAGCAACCCCTGCTGGCCGTCGGTGAAGAGGACCGACCCGTCGCCCCCCTTGACGGTCCGGACCACGCCGGCGTCGGGGAAGACGG
>JBBIPI010000026.1:0-14589 GCA_037442985.1 Clostridiales bacterium | reverse complement strand
CACGCATTGGGGGCCACCTCCTCTTGGTTCTCTCACCCAGAAGGATGGCCCCCTTTTATTCCCTTGTCTACGCCTGCAGTCTCACATGTTTCTGAACCAGCTCACAGCGCTCAGGAGACGGCCGAGGGGGTCGGCTGCGCCGTCCAGGCGGCCCTGGACCTGGAGTGGTGGGTGATGTCGGCGCCCACGGCCCGGAGCTTCAGGTGAAGCCTGTCGTAACCCCGCTGGATGTGGCGCGCCCCTTCCACCACCGTGACCCCCCGGGCCGCCAGGCCGGCCAGCACCAGGGCGGCGCTCCCCCGCAAGTCGTCCATGGCCTCCACCGTGGCCCCCGAGAGGGAGGGCACCCCCTTGACGACGGCGAGGCGCCCGTCCACGATGACCTGGGCGCCCATCCGGCACAGCTCCCCGGCCACCTTGAAGCGGTTCTCGAAGATGGTCTCCGTGATCACGCTGGTGCCCTCGGCCAAGGAGAGCAGGGCCATGAACGGGCTTTGGAGGTCGGTCGGGAAGCCCGGGTAGGGCAGCGTCTTGAGGTCGGTGGCCCGCGGGCGCTCCGGCCCCCGTACGCGGACCCGGCCGGCCTCGACCTCCACCACCGCCCCGATCTCGCGGAGCTTGGCTATGGGCGACTTCAGGTGCTCGGGGACGACGTTCTCCAACACCAGGTCCCCGCCCGTGATGGCGGCCGCCACCATGAACGTGCCGGCCTCGATGCGGTCCGGGATGACCCGGTACTCGCAACCGCGCAGGCGCGAGACCCCCTCCACCCGCAGCACGTCGGTGCCCGCCCCCGACACGCGGGCGCCCATGCTGTTGAGGAAGCAGGCCAGGTCGACGATCTCGGGCTCGCGGGCGGCGTTGGAGATCACCGTCGTCCCCCGGGCGAGCACCGCCGCCATGAGGATGTTCTCCGTCGCCCCGACGCTCGGCTGGTCCAGATGGATGGCCGCGCCGGCGAGCCGGGGCGACTCGGCGGTTATGTAGCCACCCCGCTCCTCGATGCGCGCGCCCAACTGCCGCAGGCCGGCAAGGTGATAGTTGATGGGCCGGGGACCGATGGCGCATCCCCCGGGGTAAGAGAGGCGCACGCGGCCCAGCCGGCCGAGGAGCGGCCCCATGAGGAAGACGGAGGAGCGCATGAGGCGCACCAGGTCTCCTGGGACCTCGGCCGAGACCAGGTCGCGCGCCTGGACGCGCAGCACCGTCTCCCCCCGGTGCTGTCCCGGCTCGACCCGGGCGCCCAGGCGCCGGAGGATGGTGACCATGACGTCGACGTCCGTCAACCGGGGGACGTCCCGGATCAGGCACTCCTGGTCGGTCAGCAGGCAAGCCGCCAGGATGGGCAGGACGGCGTTCTTGGAGCCGCTGACGCGGACGCGGCCCCGCAGGCGCCGCCCGCCCCGGATCACGTAAGAGTCCACGGTCCTTTCACCTCTTGCCCGGACACTCGTCCTCCAGGCGACGGATCAATTCCTCCTGGGGGACGCCGAGGAGCCTCACCTCAGGTTCGAGGGCCACGCCCGACCGCGCCCTCACCCGCCTGCGGACCTCCGCCATGAGGCACAGGACGTCCCGGGCCGTCGCGTTCCCCAGGTTGACGATGAAATTGGCGTGGCGGGGGGATACCTGGGCGTCCCCGCGGCGGAGCCCCTTGCACCCGGCGGCCTCGATGAGCCGTCCGGCGTAGTCGCCCGGCGGGTTCTTGAAGATGCTGCCCGCGTTGGGCAGTTCCAGGGGCTGGGTGAGCCGACGGCGCCGGGAGAACTCCCGGAGGGCCGCCTCGACGTCCTCTCGGCGCCCGGGGCGTAGCCTCAGCCTCGCCGAGAGGACCACCAGGTCGCCGGCCTGGAGGCGGGAGGAGCGGTAGCCGAACTCCATCTCGTCCCGGCTCAGGACGATCCGCTGCCCCGCCAGGGTCGCCGCGCGCACCTCGTCCGTCACGTCGCCGATGCTCTGGCCTGCGGCGCCGCCGTTCATGTACAGCGCCCCGCCGACGGAGCCCGGCACGCCCCCCAGGGCCTCCAGCCCGCTCAGGCCCCTCCTGGCGGCCTCCTGCACCAGGCGCGGCAGGGGATGGCCGGCGCCCACCTCCACCTCCGCTCCCCGGAAGCGCACCCAGTCCGTTCCCCGGGTCAGGTTGAGCACCAGGCCCCGCACGCCTTCGTCCGGGGCGAAGACGTTGCTGCCGTTGCCCAGCACGTGGACCGGCACGCCCTGCTCCCGGGCGAGGCGCAGGAGGCCGATCGCTTCCTCCTCGTCGCGGGGGAAGGCCAGCACGTCGGCCGGGCCCCCCACCCGCAGGGTGACGTGCCGGGCCAGGGGCTCCCCGATCAGCACCTCCCCCCCGATCATCCTACGAACCATGTCCCCAAGTCGTGAGGGCTCCACCGCTCCCCTCCCCGTCGCTCGGCCCCTGGTCATCTTAGGGGCGCCGCAGCCGCGCCGGTGCCTGTCTGGAAGGGCGGGCCGCCAGGTCCAGGATTCCCCCCACGATGGCGTCGAGCGCGCCGGGCCGGCCGAGCTGGCGGCTGGCCTCGGCCAGCTGGACGATGGCGTCGGCCAGGGCGTCCCCCCGCAACCCCTCCTCGCTCAAGACGCGGGCCGCCCCCCGCGCCACCAGCACGCGGGCGTTGGCGTCCTGGTGCCGGCGGGCCACGTGGGGGGAGGGGATCAGCAACGCCGGCAGCCCGCGGGCGGTCACCTCCGCCAGGGTCATGGCCCCGGCCCGGGAGACGACCAGGTCGGCAGCCGCCAGGGCCGTCACCATGTCGTAGACGTAGGGGCGCACCTCCACGTTGGCGCCGGCCAGGGCGGCATCCTCCCCTTCCTGCACTTGGAGGCCGCGCCGGCGCAACCCCTCGAGCACCGTCCGGTAATGATCCTCGCCCGTGGCGTAGAGCAGGCGTAGGCCGGGACGGCCCGCCAGCCGCGGCAGCGCCTCCACCATGGCCCGGTTCACCGTGGCCGAGCCGCGGCTGCCCATGAAGACGAGGACCAGCCGCTCGGCGTCGGCGACCCCGAGCCGCCGCCGGGCCTCGTAGCGGTCGGCGCGGAGCACCTCGGGGCGAACCGGGTTGCCGGTGACGACCACCGGCGCCCGGCGGGGGAAGTGGCGGCGCGACTCCTCGTAGGCGACGGCCACGAAGCCCGCGAACCGGCTCAGGTACCGGTTGGCCGCGCCCGGGAAGGCGTTCTGCTCCTGGAGGGCGACGGGCACGCCCAGCAGGACGGCGGCGGCCACCACCGGCCCGGAGACGTAACCGCCCGTGCCCACCACCACGTCGGGGCGGAAGCGGCGCACTACGCGGAGGGCCTGCCAGGAACCGCGCGCGAGGGAGGCGAGCCCCCGGACCACACCGCCGGGACCCTTGCCCGCCAGGCCGCGGGCGGAGACGGCGACGAAGGGCAGGCCATGGCGGGGCACGAGGCGGGCCTCCAGGCCCGTGGCCGTGCCGACGAAGAGGACCTCCACCTCCGGCACGCGCGCCCGCAAGCCGGCGGCGATGCTCAGGGCCGGGTAGACGTGACCGCCTGTCCCCCCTCCCGTCAACAGCACGCGCAAGGGCACCGGAGTCACCCCCTCAGCGGCAGGAGCGCGAGACGTTGAGCAGGAGCCCCACGCCCGCCAGCGAGAACACCAGGCTGGAACCGCCGAAGCTCACGAAGGGCAATGTGATGCCCGTGATGGGCAGGGTGGAGGTGACCACCCCGACGTTCACGATCACCTGCAGGACGATCATCGTGGTCACCCCCGCCGCCAGCAGGGCGCCGAAGGCGTCGGGCGCCGTGAGGGCCACCCGGTAGCCCCGCCAGACGAAGAGGGCGAAGAGCAGCAGGAGGAGGAAGGCGCCCACGAAGCCGAGCTCCTCCCCCAGGATGGCGAAGATGAAGTCCGTGTGCCGCTCCGGCAGGTAGAAGAACTTCTGCCGGCTCTGGGTGAAGCCCACGCCGAAGAGCCCGCCCGACCCCAGGGCGTACAGGCCCTGGATGATGTGGTACCCGGAGCCGAGGGGATCCTTCCACGGGTCCAGGAAGGCGAGGAACCGCTGCCGCCGGTAGTCGGAGCTGAAGATGAGGGCCGCCAGCACCGGCACCGCCGCCACCCCCAGGGCGAGGAGGCGGCTCAGGGGACAGCCGGCCAGGAAGAGCAGGGCGAAGCCCGTGCCGGCCAGGGCCACGGCGGTACCCAGGTCGGGCTGCAGCATGACCAAGCCGCACACCAGGCCGAGCAGCCCCAGGAAGGGGATGATCCCCCGCAGGAAGTCGCGCGCCCGGCGCCGGTCCTCGCTGAAATACCAGGACAGGAAGACCACCAGGGCGAGCTTGGCCGCCTCCGACGGCTGGAACTGCAAGGGGCCGAACCCCAGCCAGCGCCGCGAGCCGTGGGACACGATGCCGATCCCCGGGATGACCACCAGGACGAGGAGGATGATGGCGCCCAACATGATCGGTCGGCTCCACTCCCTGAGCCGCCGGTAGTCCAGGTTCATGGCGGTGACCAGGGCCGTGAGGCCGACGAGGCTCCAGACGACCTGCCGCTTGAGGTAGTAGTACGGGTCCCCGTAGTCCTGGGCGGCCTCGTAGTAGCTGGCGCTGAACACCATGAACAGCCCCAGCACGAGGATGGTGGCCACGGTGGTGAGGATGCTGTAGTCCGGCGCCTGCCGCCTGCCCGCCATCGGTGGTTCCCCCTCACCCGGCCCCGCCGCGGAGGGAGTGGAGTCCGGCCAGGCCCAGGACGGCGCAGCCGGCCGCGGCCAGCCAGAAGCGGCGGACGACCTGGGGCTCGCTCCAGCCGGCCAGCTCGAAATGGTGGTGGAGCGGGCTCATGCGGAATATACGCCGGCCCCAGAGGCGGAAGGCCAGGACCTGCAGGATCACCGAGAGCGCCTCGGCCACCAAGAGGCCGCCTACCAGCGGCAGCAGGAGCTCCGTCTTGGTGAGCAGGGCCAGGGCGCCCAGGGCCCCCCCGATGGCCAGCGAGCCGGTGTCCCCCATGAACACGCGCGCCGGGTGGCGGTTGTAGCGCAGGAAGCCGAGGCAGCCGCCGGCCAGGGCGGCCGCGAAGACCGCCAGGTCGGGACGCCCCGCCCAGAGGCCGATCAGGGCGTAGGCGCCCGCCGACCACACCGTGGCCCCGGCCAGGAGGCCGTCCAGGCCGTCGGCCAGGTTGGCCGCGTTGGCCGCCCCCACCACCGCCACCACCGCAAAGGGCAGGTAGAGGGTGCCCAGATCCAGCCGGGCCCCCAGGAAGGGGACGGCCACCTCGGTCCCCAGGGCGCCGCCCACGAGCCAGCCCAGCCAGGCGGCCAGGACGACCTGCCCGCCCAGCTTGTAGCGGGCGCGGAGCCCCAGGGGCCGGCGCAGGGCCACCTTGAGGTAGTCGTCCAGGAAGCCCAGGAGGGCGAAGCCGAGCAGGGCCGCGGTCGCCACCGACAGGTAGGCGGTGCGCGGGCCGACGCCCCAGGCAGCGACCGCCGTCCCGGCCACGAACGCCAGCCCTCCCATGGTGGGCGTCCCGGCCTTGCCGTGGTGGCTGGCCGGCCCCTCGGGGCGGACCGACTGGCCCCATTTCCACCGCCGGAGCAGGGGCAGGAGCAGGGGGCTCAGCACCAGGGTGGCGGCCAGCCCCCCGCCGAAGGCCAGGAAGAGGGGCAGGGCATCAAGGACGCTCATGCCGATCCCCCTCGCCGGCCCGCCCGGCGCCCGCCGCCCAGGCCTGCAGGCCGCTCACGATCTCCTCCATGCGCATGGCCCGCGACCCCTTCACCAGCACCGTGTCCCCGGGCCGGAGCAGGCCCTTGAGCCGCTCGAGGGCCTCGTCCCGGTCGGCGCAGTGGAGGGCGCGCTCCGGGGGGAGGCCGGCCTCCACGGCGGCGTCGCGCGCGTGCCGCGCCCGGGTCCCAACGGTGACCAGCAGGTCCACCTGCGCCGCCGCCCTGCCCACCTCCCGGTGGCCCTCCAGGGAGTAGTCGCCCAGTTCCAGCATGTCGCCCAGCACGGCCACGCGCCGGCCGGGGGCCACCTGGGCCAGCGTCTCCAGCGCCGCCTTCACGGAGGCCGGGCTGGCGTTGTAGGTGTCGTCGATCAGCTTGAGGCTCCCCGCCTCGACGATCCGCGAGCGCATCTCGGGAAGGGAGGCCGAGGCCAACCCGCGCGCGATCTCCTCCAGCCCCAGGCCGAAGGCGAGGCCCACTGCCGCCGCCGCCAGGGCGTCGGCCACGTGGTGGCGCCCCGGCAGGGGCAGGTCGACGGGCGCCTCCCCCGCGGCCAGCCGGGGGGCGCGCAGGGTGAAGCGCACGCCGGACCCCCTGGGGACCAGGTCGGCGGCCGTCACGTCCGCCCCCCCTCCCAACCCGTACCAGATGACCCGCGCCCGGGTGGCCGCCGCCATGGGCCGCTGGCGCGGGTCGTCGGCGTTCAGCACCGCCACCCCCCCGGGCGGGAGCTCTTCGACGAGCTCCCGCTTGGCCCGGGCCACCGCCTCCACCGACCCGAGCAGCTCCGCGTGGGTCTCGGCGATGAGCGTCAGGATGCCCGCCCGCGGGCGGGCCAGCCGCGCCAGGTAGCGGATCTGCCCCGGCCCGCGCATGCCCATCTCCAGCACCGCGACCTGGTGACCCGGCCGTAGGTCCAGCAGCGCGAGGGGCAGGCCGATCTCGGTGTTGTAGTTCCCCGGCGAGCGCAGGACGCGGTAGCGCTGGCCTAGGACGGCAGCCGCCAGTTCCTTCGTCGTCGTCTTGCCCACGCTGCCGGTGACGCCCACCACCTCGACCGCGAACCGCTCCCGGTGGTAGGCCGCCAGGCGGCCGAGAGCTGCCACGGTGTCATCCACCAGGATGAGGGCGCCGGGCGGCGGGCCCGCTGCCTCGGGCAGGCGGCTGACGAGGGCGGCGACGGCGCCGCGCGCCAGGGCCTCGCCCACGAAGGCGTGCCCGTCCACCCTCTCCCCCGGGACGGCCACGAACAGGTCCCCCGGCCCCGCCGCCCGGCTGTCCACCACCACCCGCGCGATCTCCTCGCCGCCCGTGCCGCGGACCAGGCGTCCGCCGGATGCCGCTGCGGCCTCCGCCGCCGTGAACAGCCTCAACGGTATCCCAGCCTCTCCAGGGCCCGGGCCGCCACCTCACGGTCGTCGAAGGGGACGCTCCGGTCGCGGAAGATCTGGTGCTGCTCGTGCCCCTTGCCCGCGATGACCACCGCGTCCCCCACCCGGGCGGCGGCGACGGCCTCCAGGATGGCCGCCTCCCGGTCCAGCACCACCTTATAGGGACGCTCCGGATGGCGCAGCACGCCGGCCTCGATCTCGCGGGCGATGGCGGCCGGGTCCTCGCTCCGCGGGTTGTCCGTCGTGATGAAGACCTGGTCCGCCAGGCGGGCGGCGATCTCTCCCATGGCCGGGCGCTTGCTCCGGTCTCGATCCCCGCCGCAGCCGAAGGCGACGATCACCCGCCCGGAGGCCAGTTGGCGCGCCGCCTGCAGCACGTTCTCCAGCCCGTCCGGCGTGTGGGCGTAGTCGACGATGACGGCGAAGGGCTGCCCGCGATCCACCAGCTCGAAGCGGCCCGGCACGCCGCTCACCTCCCCCAGGGCGGCGGCCACCTCCTCCGGCGGCAGCCCCTCGACGAGCCCCACGGCGAAGGCCGCCAGGGCGTTGTACACGTTGAAGCGGCCGGCCAGCCGCAGACGCACCGGCGTCTCGCCCCAGGGGTGGCGGACGACGAAGGAGGTGCCCTGCAACCCCACCCGCACGTCGGCGGCGCTCAGGTCGCGCGTCCCCTCCAGGCCGTAGGTGACGATCGGCACGCGGCAGCGGCGCGCGATCTCGGCGCTGGCCGGGTCGTCGGCGTTGAGGACGGCGCCCTTGGGCCCCTTAGGGCCCCGGTCCCCCTCCCCCAGCAGCTCGAAGAGGCGGGCCTTCGCCTCCAGGTAGCTCCGCAGGTCGCCGTGGAAGTCCAGGTGCTCCGGGGTCAGGTTGGTGAAGACGGCCACGTCGAAGGCGCAACCGTCCACCCGGTGCAGCGCCAGGGCGTGGGAGGACACCTCCATGACGCAGTGGGTGTCGCCGGCCTGGCGCATGCGCCGGAAGAGGCGCTGCAGGTCCACCGCCTCGGGCGTGGTCCGCTCCACCGGCTCCTCCCGGCCCCCGACCACGTTCCGCACCGTCCCGATCAGGCCCACCCGACCCCTCCGGGCCAGGACCTGCCGCACCAGATGGGTGGTGGTCGTCTTCCCGTTGGTGCCGGTCACCCCCACCAGCCGGAGCTCCCGGGACGGGTCGCCGAAGAAGCGCCTGGCCACTGCCGGGGCGGCCTGCCGCACCCGGGGCACGAGGGCTTCCCCCAGCGCCTCAGGGACCAGACCGGGCCGCTCGACCAGGCAGGCGACAGCCCCCCGGGCGACCGCCTCGGGAATGAAGTCGTGGCCGTCGAAGCGGAAGCCGGGCACGCACAGGAACAGGTCGCCGGGCCGCACCACCCGCGAGTCGTACGCCAGCCCGGCCACCTCCACCTCCGCTCCCCGCAGGATGTGCGCCCCCTCTATCCCCTCGACCAGATCCGCCAGCCGCAAACCGGCTCGCCCCTTCCCGACCGCCGCGGGGGACGGCCACCTTCCCCCAGCCTACAATCATAATCTTCTAGGTTGTTAAGGAATTTATCAGGGCAAGAGCTCCTGAGCGCCCGGGGGCGGCTCGAAGCGCACCCGCACCGTCCCCCCGGGTGGAAGCCTCGTCCCGGGAGGCGGCTCTTGCCACACCGCCAGGCCGCTCCCGGAGGCCTCGAGGCCCAGGCCCATGGCCCCCAGCAACTGGGCCACCTCCCTCAGCGTCTTGCCCTCCAGGCTGGGGACGGTCACCAGGCCGCCCACCGCGCCGACGCCCGGGCCGGCGCCGGTGTAGACCCGGAGGCGCGTCCCCCGCGGCACCAGGGCCCCCCCGGGGGGGAGTTGGCTGCGCACCCGCTCCCCGGAGCCCTGCACCTCGAGGTCGAGACCGGCCTGGCCGGCCAGGGAGCGCGCCTCCTCCACGGTCAGGTTGAGCAGGTCGGGCACCTCCACCTGCTCCTCGGGCCGTGCCGGCGTCAGGCCTGGAGGCAGCTCGGACGGCGGCTCCGACCTGTCGTCCCCTCCCGCCGGGCCCGTCGGGGGGATGCCCAGGTAAGGGAGGACGTCGCGCATGACGGCGGCGAAGACCGGCGCCGCGACCACGCCCCCGTACGGGTAGTTCGGCTCGTCCACCATGACGTACACGAGGACCTTCGGATCGTCCAGGGGAGCGAAGCCGATGAAGGAGGCGATGTGCTTCTCCGTGGACACCCGGCCTCCGATCACCTTCTGGGAGGTACCCGTCTTGCCCCCTATCCGGTAGCCCGGCACGTTGGCCCGTCGGCCGGTCCCCTCCCCCGCCACCTTGCCCATGAGCTGCCGGAGGGTGGCGGACACCTCGGGCGGGATCACCTGGGCCACCGGGGCGTCGTCCACCCGCTCCACGACGCGGCCCTCCTGGTCCAGGAACGCCTTCATGACGTGCGGCCGCACCAGGCGGCCGCCGTTCACGAGGGCGGCCGTGGCGACGGCCATGCGGATGGGGGTAACCGTCAGCGTCTGGCCGAAGGCCATGAGGGCCAGATCCAGGGGCCGGGCCTCCTGGCGCGGCGGCGCCAGCCCGACGCCCTCGCCGGGCAGGTCGATGCCGGTGTAGGCGTCGAAGCCGAAGGCTTCCAGGTAGTCGTAGAACCGCTCGCTGCCCACCGACAGGCCGACGCGGGCGAAGATGGTGTTGGCCGAGAGGGCGAAGGCCTCGGCGAAATCGGTGGAGCCCAGGCCGGCCCCGTCCCAGTTGGTGATGATGCTCCCGGGCACCACCACCGAGCCGCTGTCATAGAAGGGGGTCGTAGGGGTCACCTTGCCCTCGGCCAGGGCCATGGCCGCCGTCACCGGCTTGAAGACGGACCCGGGGGGGTAGGCGTCCGAGATGGCCAGGTTGCGCCAGAGCTTGGGATCGGCGTCCGCCTTCCCAGCCGGGTCCAGGTGCAGCAGGTAGTCCATGGCCTTGTTCGGGTCGTAGCTGGGGCGCTGGGCCAGGGCCAGGATCTCCCCCGTCCCGGGGTCCATGACGATGATCCAGGCGGCGCGGGCCTGCCACTTGGCCACGGCCCTGTCCAACTCGCGCTCGGCGATGTACTGGATGGTCTCGTCGATGGTGAGCTGGGCGTTCAGGCCGTCCTGGGCCGGGATGTACCGGTGGACGGCCTGGGGGATCTCCCGGTTGCGGGCGTCGTACTCGACGGTGATGTAGCCCGGCTTGCCCCTGAGCTTCTCGTCGTAGATCTTCTCCACCCCTTCGAGCCCCTGGCTGTCCATGCCGGCGAAGCCGAGCACGTTGGCGGCCAGCCTCCCCTTGGGGTAGACGCGGCGCGACTCCTGGGTGAGGTAGATCCCCGGCAGGTTGAGGCGGCGCACCGCCCGGGCCTCTTCCTCGGAGATCTTCCGCTTGACGTACTCGAAGGCCGTCCGGCGGGTGATGATGCGCAGCACCTCGTCCCGGCCCATGCCCAGGACGGGCGCCAGCCGCTCGGCCGTCCCCTGCGGGTCGCGGATCTCCGCCGGGTTGGCCACCACGGTGTCGGAACTGATGCTCATGGCCAGCACCCGACCGCGCCGGTCGAAGATGGTGCCCCGCTTGGGCTCGACGGGAATGTAGCGGGTGCGGACCTCCTGCGCCCGCGCTCGCAGCTCCTCCCCGCGCACGAACTGGATCCAGAAGACGCGCCCGGTGAGGAAGGCCAGGGAGGCGAGGCTGACGAGGAAGAGAACGGCCACCCGCTTCCTGATCCCGGGGCCGGGCGATGACACGCTTCCCCACCCCCAGCCGTGGTGCTCAGCCGCCGGAGAGGGCGCGGGCCAGCCGCTCGACCATCGACCTGAGCCATGCCAGGGCCTGGGGATTCAGGCGTACCCCGCCCGCGGAGCCGAGGTGCACGCCCTCCGGCGGGTGCTCCGGCTCGGCCCGCACGGCTGTCCCGGTGCCGGCAAAGGTCGCGGCGGGCGTCGGTGGGGGCAGCGGGAACACCTGCTCCGGCCGCGTCATCCCGAGCCGCGCCTCCGCCTCGCGTTCGATCCGCTCCAGGGAGGCGAGCCGCAGGGCCTCCATCTCGAGCCGCTTGTTCTCGGCCTCCACCAGCCGGAGCTCCTCCTTGAGGGCGATGATGTCCCGGGAGGCCGCGGCCACCCGTGCCGAGCGGCTGGCCACCAGCAGGCCCAGGGCGGCGGCGCACGCGAGATAGACGGCGAAGCGGGCGAGCGCCCGCCGTTGCCTCTCGCGGTCCGGCCTCTGTCGGGGACGGGTAGGGGCGGCCGGCACCCCGCGTGCCGTCAATCGTCTGACCGCTAACAATCTACTCCGACCTTCCTCCCGTGATGACCCGCAGCTCGACGCCCAGGCGCTCGGCCGCCCGCAGGCGGGCGCTGCGGGCCCGCGGGTTGGCCGCCACCTCGCCCTTTCCCGGGAGGACCGGCCGCGGGGTCAGGACGCGGATGGCCGCCTTCACCCCGCAGGCGCAGGCGGGGAGCCCAGGCGGGCAGGTGCAGGTGCCGGCCAGCCGGCGGAAGCCCTCTTTGACCGCCCGGTCCTCCAGGGAGTGGAAAGAGAGGAAGCAGATCCTGCCCCCGGCCCGGGTGCGGGCGACGGCCATCTCGACCGCCTTCTGCACGGCGCCCAGCTCGTCGTTGACGGCGATGCGCAGGGCCTGGAAGGTGCGCCGCGCCGGGTGGGGCCCGGAGCGCCGCGCGGCGGCCGGTATGGCGGCCTTCACGATGGCGGCCAGCTGGCCGGTGGTCTCGATGGGCCGCCGCTCCCGCTCCCGGACGATGCAGCGGGCGATCCGCTGCGCCCAGCGCTCCTGCCCGTAGGCGAAGAGCACGTGGGCGAGCTCCTCCTCGCTCAACCCGTTGACCAGGTGATAGGCCGAGACGGGCTGGCGGGGGTCCATCCGCATGTCGAGGGGGGCGTCGTGCCAGTAGCTGAAGCCGCGCTCCGGCCTGTCCAGCTGGGGCGAGGAGACGCCCAGATCGAACAGGAAGCCGTCGACGGCGGGGATCCCCAGCCGGTCCAGCACCTGGCCGGCCCGGACGAAGTTCTCCCGGATGAGCAGGAGCTGCTCCCGGTAGGGGGCCAGCGCCTCCCAGGCGGCCTGCAGGGCCTCCGGGTCCCTGTCCAGGCCGATGAGGAGGCCCGCCGGACCGATCTGCTCCAGGATGGCCCGGGCATGGCCGCCCGCGCCCACCGTGGCATCCACGTAGATGCCACCGGGCTTCGGCCGGAGATAGGCGATCACCTCGCGGAGCATCACCGGCACGTGCAGCGGTGCCGCCTCCATCTCCGTCCCCCCGATCAGCACCCGAGCCGCCGCCGGAGCTCGCCGGCCCGGGACAGCTCGAGCCAGCAGAGGGCTCTCAGCCGCAGGAGCGCCTCCGCCCTCCGCCACGCGCCCAGGATGAACAGCGCCTGAGCCACCCTCCCGTGCATCCCCCTACCCCCCGGCCGGCACTCAGATGTTGAACCCGGCCAGCTCCTCGGCCAGCTGGGCGTAAGACTCCTCTGCCTTGCGCGCGTACTCGCCCCAGCGCTCGGCCGCCCAGATCTCGACGCGGGTGGACACCCCGATCACCACCACGTCCCTGACCAGACCGGCATAGGCGCGCAGGTGCTGGGGAACCAGGATCCGCCCCTGACGGTCCACCGTGCACACCGTGGCGCCCGAGAAGAAGAAGCGGACGAAGGCGCGGGCGTTCGCCTGGGTGAAGGGCAGCGCCTTGAGCCTCGCCTCCAGGGAGGCCCACTCCGCCTGGGGGTACGCCCACAGGCAGTTGTCGAGCCCCTTGGTGAGCACGAATGCCTCGCCCAGCCCCTCGCGGAAGCGTACGGGCATGAAGAGGCGCCCCTTCTCGTCGATGGTGTGCTGGTACTCGCCGATGAACACGCCCGCGCGGCCTCCGCTCCGACCGTCTTACCCTTTGTATCGTGGGATTGTCCACCACTATACACCACTTGTCCCCACTTGAAAGCCCCCTATTCTCCACCCCGGGGCGCATTCCTGCCGCGGAGGAGGTCGGGTGGTGGCGAAATGGGACGAAGGTCCCACCGTGACGGGCCGCGCGACCCTGCCTGGGCGCTTGACATCAGCGGCCTTCTGGGTTAACTTGGAAACGGAACAGGCTTTCGCGGAGG
The DNA here is from genome assembly GCA_037442985.1 of Clostridiales bacterium. Classification (GTDB taxonomy): domain Bacteria; phylum Bacillota; class Sulfobacillia; order DYIH01; family JBBIPI01; genus JBBIPI01. The sequence continues at coordinate 1,358 of JBBIPI010000026.1, read as the reverse complement.
GTCAAGGCCGTGGCCACCGTCATCCCGCAGCACCTGCAGGAGCGGCTGGGTCCCGAGGCCAGCCGCGAGCTGGCCGAGGTGATGAGCGCCGCCGCGGCCGCCTCCAGGGATCAGGTCCTGGAGGTGGTCGCGGAACGGCTGGAGCGGCGCCTCGCCGAGACCAAGGCCGAGTTGGAGCGCCGCATCTCCGAGACCGAAGGCAAGCTACGGGAGCGGCTCGCAGAGCTGCGGGTCGACACCATCAAGTGGATGTTCATCTTTTGGGCCACCCAGATGACCGCCCTGGTAGGGATCATCTCCCTTCTCCTGAGGCGCTAGCGCCCGCCCCCAGCCACTCCCGCCGGAGCTCGCCCAGCCGGCCGGCGCGCACCGCCTCCCGGATCTGGCGCATCAGGTCCATGACGAAGGTGACGTTGTGCAAGGTGGCGAGGCGATAGGCGAGGAGTTCCCCGGCCTTGAAGAGGTGGCGCAGGTAGGCGCGGGAGAAGCGGCGGCAGGCGTAGCAGCGGCAGCCCGGGTCGACGGGCCGGTCGTCCGCGGCGCAGGCGGCGCTGCGGATGGAGAGGCGGAAGCGGTTGCGGGCCCCGCCGCCGGCCCGGGGCGGGACCAGCAGGGCGCCGTTGCGGGCCAGCCGCGTCGGCGCCACGCAGTCGAAGGTGTCGATGCCCCGCGCCACCGCCTCGAACAGGTCCTCCACCTCGCCGATGCCCAGCAGGTGGCGCGGCCGCTCCGCGGGCAGGAGCGGCAGGGTCCACTCCAGGACGCGGTGCATGTCGGCCTTGGAGCGGCCCAGGGAGCCGCCCACGGCGAACCCGTCGAAGGGCAGGCCGCCGATGAACCGGGCGCTGGCCTCCCGCAGGTTCCGGTAGGCGCCGCCCTGGACGATCCCGTACAGCGCCTGCTCGGTGCGGTGCGCCTCCAGGCAGCGCAGGGCCCAGCGGTGGGTCCGCTCCAGGGCCCGCCGCGTGTAGGCGTGGTCGTGCAGCGGCGAGGTGCACTCGTCGAAGGCGAGGATGATGTCGGCGCCCAGCTCCTCCTGCACGCGGATGGAGTCCTCGGGCGTGAGGCGCCGGCGCGAGCCGTCCAGGTGGGAGGTGAAGGTCACCCCGTCGTCGTCCACCTCCGCCAGCCGGGGGCGCACCACCCGGCCGGGCGCGGGAGGCGGCGAGGCGCAGGCGGCACCCTCGCCGGGGAAGAGGGAGGCGATCTTGCCCACCCCGTGCTCCAGGCCGAAGCCCAGGGAGAAGACCTGGAACCCCCCGGAATCGGTCATGAGGGGACCTGACCAGCCCATGAAGCGGTGCAGGCCCCCGAGGCGCCGCACCACCGACTCGCCGGGACGGAGGTGGAGGTGATAG
>JBBIPI010000025.1:0-15128 GCA_037442985.1 Clostridiales bacterium | reverse complement strand
CAGCGCCAGCACCGCCGGCACGCCCAGGCCCCAACTCTTCAACGTGGTGAGGAACGGACCCGCGGTCAGGCTCTCCGGCGCGAGCACCGTGCCCAGCAGCCCCACCGCCACGCCCGGCAGGTACAGACCGACCAACCCGTACAGGCGCCGCAGGTCCGCCCCGCCCCTGGGCGCCCCGCCCAGGAGCAGGCCGAACACCGTCATCATGAGGGCCGTGTGGCCGAACTGCAGGAGGTGGCCGCTCACCCAAAAGATCGCCCCCAGGGCGCCCTCGTCCAGGCCGCCGGGCGCCACCCTGGCCGCCATCACCGCCATGGACGCCAGGGCCGCCAGCACGCACAGCGCGCCGGCGCCCCCCGCGCGCGCCTCCGGCCTCTCCGCGGGCCGGAAGCCCCGGGCGGCCAGGCCGGCGGCCACCCCCACGCCCGTCAAGAACACGGCGAGCCCGGCCAGGAAGACCGGCTGGACCAGGAAAGGCACATAGTTGACCAGCATCGCCCGCCCGTTGCCCGCCATCCCGGGCAAGGCCATGCCCAGCACACCGGCGGCCATCAGGGCGAAGGCCGCCCTCTCGCCCCGGCCCCCCAGCAGGCCCAGGTGCCTCCAGAGCAGCACGGGCATCACCAGGTACCAGGCGACCAGCAGCAGGTCCACGTGCACGACCAGCGCCACCTGGAAGTACGACGCGGGCAATAGGGGGCCGAGCCAGGCCGTGCGCGCCAGTCCCACCAGGAGGGCCAGGACTCCCGCCAGCCCCAGGATGGCCAGGGCGAGCGCCAGCCAGGTCCTCGTGCCGACCCCTGCCGTCGGCTCCGTCCGCTGCAGCATCCCTTTCCTCCCCTTCTCCGGCCGCGGCGGCGCCCCGGCCGTCCTCCTACTTGACGACCAGGGTCCCCTCCATGCCGCGCTCCCGGTGACCCGGCACCGAGCACCACACCGGGATCCCCTCCACCGAGGTGCCCTCCGACGCGACGAACGTGAGGACGGCCCGCTGGCCGCGGGTGAGCACCGGCGTGCGCAGGTTGTAGGGCGGCCCGAGCACCACGTCGTGGGGCAGCGGCTGGTCGTTGATCACCACCAGGGCCACCTTCTGCCCGCGCGCCACCTCGATGCGGGCAGGCTCGATGCCCCACCGGGCATCCCGGCCCACCGGCTGGAGGAAGCGCACCTCTACCACGACGTCGGCGTCGGCCGGCGGTTCGCCGCCTTGCTGCGGCGCGGACCGCCCCCCGCACCCGGCCGCCACGAGCGCCAAGGCGCCCAGGCCCGCCAGGATTAGGCTACGGGCGGACATCGGCCACCATGGCCGCGAAGAGGGCGGCCAGGTACACGATGGACCAGCGGAAGACCCTCCGCGCCCAGACCTGCGACGGCAGGCGCTCCCGCAGCAGGGCCACGCACCCGGAGACGAACCAGACCCCCAGCACCAGGGCGACCCAGAGATACGCCGGCCCCACGATCCCCGTCAGGTAGAGCAGGAGCGAGGCCGGGACCACCAGAAGGGCGTAGGCGAGGATCTGCCACTTGGTGTGGCTCTCGCCGCGCACCACCGGCAGCATGGGCACACCCGCCCGACGGTAGTCCTCGTTGCGATAGAGCGCCAGCGCCCAGAAGTGGGGCGGCGTCCACAGGAACACCACCAGGAACAGCACCAAGGCGGCGGCCCCGACGGTGCCCGTCACGGCCGCCCAGCCAACCAGGGGCGCCAGGGCGCCGCAGGCGCCGCCGATGACGATGTTCTGCGCCGTCGTCCGCTTGAGCCACATGGTGTACACGAGGACGTAGTAGAGGAAGCCGGCCAGCGCCAGGGCGGCCGCCAGGAGGTTGACGGCCACCGCCAGCACCAGCACCCCCGCCACCGCCGCCAGGATGCCGAACACGAGCGCCTGGCCCGGCTGCAGCCTCCCCGCCGGCAGGGGGCGCCGCCGGGTGCGCGCCATCACCGCGTCGATGTCCCGGTCGTACCACATGTTGACCGCGTTCGCTCCCCCGCCGGAGAGCAGGAGCCCCAGCATCGTGAACGCGGTCAGCCCGAGTGGCGGCAGGCCGCGCTCCGCCAGCCACATGGCCGCCAGTCCGCCCGCCAGGATCAGCAGGAGGATGCGCGGCTTCATGAGCAGGAGGTAGTCCAGCAGCACCGCCCGCAACGGCCGCGGCCCCGGAGCGCCCGCGCCCGGCGCCGGCTCCACGGCGCCGGTGACGCTCCCCGCGGCCGACAGCCGGTAGGCGGCCGTCGTCAGGGCCACCAGGGTGCCGACCAGCGCCGCCGCCACCGCGAGGTGGGCCACCGTCACCGGCGGCGGCAGCGCCTGCAGCACCGCCACCCCGCCCAGCAGCACCTGGATCACCAGCAGCCCGCTCGCGATCCCCGCGGGGACGGTGAGCGTGGGAACGCCGCGGGCCCTGCGGAACATGAAGTACGCTGTGTAGAACACCGCCAGCCCCGCCACCAGCGCCGCCAGCCGGTGCACGAATTGGGCCAGGACCAGCCCGCCCTCCAGCGGCACCAACTGGCCGCGGCAGAGCGGCCAGTCGGGGCAGGCCAGACCGCCGCCCGCCGCCTTCATATAGCTCCCGAGGATCATCGTCACGTACGTCGCCACGGCAGCCACCAGGGGCACGGTGACGAACCGGACGGTGAGCTGCCGGCGCGACGGCTCGCTCATGCTCGCCGACACCGCCAGCACCACCCACGTGGCGAAGAAGGCGGTGCCCAGCGCCAGGTGGCTGGCGTCCACCACCGCGTTCAGGTTGGTGAACACGGTCAGGCCTCCGAACACCGCCTGCACCGGCAGGATCCCCAGGGACACCAGGCAGCCGCGCACCCACGGGGACCGGTCGCCAGGCAGCCTCAGGGCCGCGGCGGTGGTGACGAGCGCCAGCACGCCCACGACCAGGGCGACGAGACGATGGAACCACTCCAGGAAGACGAGGAAGTCGAGCTGGGGTATGAGCTTGCCGTAGCACAGCGGCCAGTCCGGACAGGCCAGCCCGGCGCCGTACGCCTTGGTCATCCCGCCCAGGACCATCAGCGCGTAGGTGCCGGCGACCATCGTCCACGCGAGCCGTCGAAACGCGCGCGTGGGCATCAGCAGTCGTCCTCCCTTCGATGGGCGTCGCCTCACTTCTTCGACGCCCCGACCTCCCCTCCCTCTCTCCCCGTCGGCCTCGCCCGCTCCTCCGCTCTCCCTTCCCGAACCTGTCGCCTAACCGCCCCGCACCGGCAGGTATCCCAACGCTAGGAGCACCGGCACCGAGACGGCCACCATCAGCCCCAGGGCCACGCCCACGCCGAACGTCACCTTCTGCACCGGTCCCTCGAACTGCAGGCCCATGCTGTACAGGGCCGAGAAGGTGAAGTTCATGGTCAGCAGCACCACGATGAGCGCCTTCTGCACCCCGGCCAGGGCCGCCACGTTCAGCACGGCGATCTCGATCACCGTAAGGAGCAGCACCAGCGCCAGCACGCCCACGTACAGCGCCGCGCCCGGCCCGCTCCGCTCCGCCTCAGCCTGCACGTCCTTTCCCTCCCTCCGCGCTCACTGCGCGAACCTCAGCAGGTATACGAGCGGGAAGATGACCATCCAGGCCATGTCCACGAAGTGCCAGTATATTCCCGCGCACTCCACGGCCCCCGCGTTGCGCGCGGAGTACCGCCCGCGCAGCGAGTTCACCAGCACCGCCAGCAGCCAGAGCAGCCCCACGGCCACGTGGGCGCCGTGCGTCCCCGTCAGCAGGTAGAAGGCGGCGCCCTCCACGTTGCTGCTCAGGGTCCAGCCCTCGGCGTAGAAGTGCACGTAGTCCTTCAGCTTGAAGAAGAGGAACACGGCGCCCAGCACCATGGTGGCGACGGTCCAGAGCTGCAGGCCGCCCACGCTGCCGCGCCGGATCGACACCATCGCCATGGACATGGTGAAGCCGCTCAGCAGCAGCACGAAGGTGGCCACGATGGTCTCCGGCAGCGCCGCCCGGAGCAGCTCGGAAGGGTTCGGCCCGCCCGTGCTGCGCCCCAGCAGGCTCAGGTACACCGCGATCAGGCAGCCGAACACCAGGGCCTCCGAGGCCACGATCACCCAGACGCCCAGCTTGGTGTTCTCCAGGGCCTCCACCGCGTGGTGGTCGGCCGTCACCGCCTTGGTGGTCATGCGTCTCCCTCCTCAACCACCAGGTAGTAGCCCTTCCAATTCTCCAGGGCCCACCCGAGGATGCCCAGGCCGACGATCACCAGCCCGACCAGGGCGACGGTCGGGTTCCGCAGGATGCCGCCGAAGCCGCCCACCAGGAAGCCCAGGGCCGTGAGCGCCGGCATCCACGAGGGGGAGGGCATGTGCACCAGGTTGCCGTGGCGCCCGTGGTCAAGTTCCTCAGGCGCGTACTGCAACCGCCCCCCGCGGTTCACCTTGGCGTCCCACCAGGCGTCGCGCCCCTCCACCACGGGCAGGCGCGCGAAGTTATACGCCGGCGCGGGGCTCGGGACCGCCCACTCCAGGGTCCGCCCGTCGCCCCAGGCGTCGCCCGGCGCCCGCTGGCCGCGGATCAGGCTCTCCAGCCAGGTGACCACCAGGAGGAGGACCCCCACGCCCATCACGAGGGCGCCCACCGTCGCCACGGCGTTCAGCGCCCCCCAGCCCTGCTCGGGCAGGTAGGTGTACACCCGGCGCGGCATGCCCATCAGGCCCTCCACGAACATGGGCCCGCTGATGCCGCCGGCGCCCAGGACGATGAACCAGAGGCTGGCCCGCCCCAGCTTCTCGTTGAGCATCCGCCCGGTGATCTTGGGCCACCAGTAGAGGAAGCCGGCAAACACCGCCAGGACGATGGCCCATACCATCCAGTGGAAGTGCCCCACGACCCACATGTTGTCCTGGAACTGGCGGTCCACCGAGGAGCTGGCGTTCACCAGCCCGGTGAGGCCGCCCACCATGAACACGAACAGGAAGGCCGTGGCCCAGGCCATGGGCAGGCGGAAGCTGATCTTGCCGCCCCACAAGGTGGCCAGCCAGTTGAAGAGCACCATGGCCGTGGGCACCGACACCGCCTTAGTGCCGATGACGAAGTAGGTGTTGGCCGCCGTCCCCATGCCGGCGGTGTAGAGGTGGTGGCCCCACACGATCCAGCCGACGATCCCGATGGAGCAGATGGCCGCCACCTGGGCCTTGTAGCCGAAGAAGGGCTTGCGGGAGAAGGTCGGCAGGATCTCGGAGATCATACCGTACGCCGGCAGCACCAGGACGTACACCTCGGGGTGGCCGAAGAGCCAGAACAGGTGCTGCCAGAGCAGCTCGTCACCGCCCGCGGTCGGCGCGTAGAACCCGGTGCCGAACCAGCGGTCGAAGAGCAGGAGCACCATGGCCACGATGTAGGGGACGCCGCTGGTGATGGCCAGGATCATGGACATCAGCGTATACCAGGCGAGGGACGGCATGCGCAGCAGGGTCATGCCCGGGGCGCGCATCCGGAGGATGGTCACCACCAGGTTGACGCCCGTGAGGAAGGTGCCCAGCATGCCCAGGGTGACGCCCACCAGGTAGGCGTCCATGCCCACGCCCGGGCTGAACTGCTCGCCGCTCAGGGGCACGTAGGCGAACCAGCCGGCGTCCGCCGCGCCGCCCAGGAACCAGGCGGCGTTGATGATGATCCCGCCCGCCAGGGTCAGGTACCAGGTGAACAGGTTCAGCCGCGGGAAGGCCACGTCCCGCGCCCCGAGCTGCAGGGGCACGACGTAGTTCAGGATGCCCCAGATCAGGGGCGTGGCCACGAAAAAGATGCCGACGGTGCCGTGCTGGGTGACCAGGGCGTTGTAGGTGTCGCCGGTCACCAGCGTGTTGAGCGGCTTCATGAGCTGCAGCCGCATCAGCAGCGCCTCGAACGCGATGACCAGCAGGAAGACGACGGCCGTCAGGATGTAGAGGACGCCGATGCGCTTGTGGTCCACGCTGCGGAACCAGCCCAGCAGCCCGCTGTCGGCCCGCTCCTTCCGGACCGGCAGCTCCAGCTTCTCAGCCGTGACTGCCATTCTCCGCCTCACCTCTCTTCTTTGCGCCTACTTGAGCGCCTGCAGGTAGGCCACCAGGGCCTGGATGTTGTCCTGCGACAGGCCCAGGTTGGGCATGATCGAGCCCGGCTTCACCGCGGGCGGGTCGGCCAGCCAGACGGCCAGGTTCTCGGGCGTGTTCTCCAGCACGCCGCCGCCGATACTGGTGCGCGTGCCGAAGGCCGTCAGGTTCGGGCCGATGGTCCCCTTGGCGGGGGTGCCGTCCACGGTGTGGCAGGCGGCACAGAGGCCGCGGAAGACCTGCTCGCCCTGGGCCGCCAGGCTGCCCTCGGGCACCGCGACCACCGGGTTCTGGCGCGCCTGCACCCAGGCGTCGAACTCCTCAGGCTTGTGGGCGATCACCCGCGCCAGCATGCGGGCGTGGGAGGCCCCGCAGAGCTCGTAGCACTGGCCCTGGTACACTCCGGGCTCGTCCGCCTCCAGCCAGAACTTCAGGACGCGGCCCGGCAGGGCGTCGTTCTTGCCGCCCAGGCGCGGCACGCCGAAGGAGTGGATCACGTCCGCCGACCAGGTCTTGACGATGACGGGCGTGCCCGCCGGGATGTGCATCTCGTTGGCCGTCACGATCCCGTAGTCCGGATACCTGATCTCCCACCACCACTGGTGGCCGATGACCTCGACGGTGAGGGTCTTCTCGCCCTTGGGCAGCCGCTCGAAAAACGCCTCCGCCGGGAGCGGATGGAGGACCATGATGACGAGACCGACGATGAGGGCCAGCGTCCAGCCCAGCTCCCAGCGGGGGTTACCGTCCACCTGGGGCGGGAGCTCGTCGTCGCCCGGGCGGCGCCGGAAGCGCGCCAGGATGTAGAGGGCCAGGAGAGCCACGGGAACGAAGATCACGGTGATGGCGAGGATGTCCCACGTGATCGCCTTGGCCAGCTCCTCAGCCTGCGGACCGGCGGGGTGGAGGAGCGACTGGGGCGCGGCCGCCAGCGCCGGCGACGCGCCCGCCAGGGCCGCCAGCATCCCACCCAGGGCCGCTACGAGCCGCCTGTAGCGGACTCCCTGCACACATACCACCTCCGAACTAGAAGACTGATCCCATGAGACCCGTGCCAAGCGACGCCCCGGTCTTCAGAAGCGGATTCCCGACCCCTCACCTCCCCCTCATCCGCGTGAAACGCTTCACAAGCCCGGGTTCAGAAGTACGGCGCACCCGCCCGGAATTCCTGCTTCATTATAACGAAATCCGTCGTTTCGAACTAGGATAATGCGCGTTATACAATTTTGCACTTGCGAATGTTTGCAGGTTTCTCAACTTAGAACTGTTGGAACTTGAGGAGGGGAGGGCAAGGGTGGGCGGATAAAAGAACGACCCCCTCCTCACGAGGGGGTCGGGGCAAGGGCCTACCGCCGGCCGACCTAGGCCGTCTCCTCTTTCTTGCGCTTGCGCTCCCGCGGGATCAGGATGGGCTCCTTCCGGTTCACCACGACCTCCCGCGTCACCACGCAGCGGGCGATGTCCTCGCGGGAGGGGATCTCGTACATCACGTCCAGCATGATGTCCTCGATGATCGCCCGCAACCCGCGCGCCCCGGTCTTGCGCTTGAGCGCCTCCTGCGCGATGGCGCGCAAGGCGTCCTCCGTGAACTCCAGGTCGATGCCGTCGAGCTGGAAGAACTTCTGGTACTGCTTGACGATGGCGTTCTTCGGCTCCGTCAACACCTGCACCAGCGCGTCCTCGTCGAGAGCGTCCAGGGTTGCGATCACGGGGAGCCGCCCGATGAACTCGGGGATGAGGCCGAACTTGAGCAGGTCCTCCGGCATGATGTCGGCCAGGATCTCGCCGATTCGCCGATTGTCGCGCGTGTGCAGCTCCGACCCGAAGCCGATCATCCTCCGGCCGATGCGGTTCTGGATGATCTTCTCGATCCCCTCGAAGGCGCCCCCGCAGATGAACAGGATGTTCGTGGTGTCGATCTGGATGAACTCCTGGTGCGGGTGCTTGCGCCCGCCCTGGGGCGGCACGCTCGCCACCGTCCCCTCCAGGATCTTGAGCAGCGCCTGCTGGACGCCCTCGCCCGAGACGTCGCGCGTGATGGAGGGGTTCTCCGACTTGCGCGCGATCTTGTCGATCTCGTCGATGTACACGACGCCCTTCTCGGCCTTCTCGATGTCGTAGTCGGCCGCCTGGATCAGCTTGAGCAGGATGTTCTCCACGTCCTCGCCCACGTAGCCCGCCTCCGTCAGGGAGGTGGCGTCGGCGATGGCGAAGGGCACGTTGAGGATGCGCGCCAGCGTCTGGGCCAGGAGCGTCTTGCCGCTGCCCGTCGGCCCCACCAGGAGGATGTTGCTCTTCTGGAGCTCGACGTCGTCCACCTTGCCGCCCAGGTTGATCCGCTTGTAATGGTTGTACACGGCCACGGAGAGGATCTTCTTGGCCCGCTCCTGGCCGATGACGTACTGGTCAAGGAACTCCTTGATCTCCCTGGGCTTGGGGATGTCCTTGAGGTCGAAGTCGAGCTCCTCGCTCAACTCCTCCTCGATGATGTCGTTGCACAGCTCGACGCACTCGTCGCAGATGTACACCCCGGGCCCGGCGACCAGACGGCGCACCTGGTCCTGGTACTTGCCGCAGAACGAGCACTTGAGCTGGCCTTTCTCGTCGGTGAACTTGAACATGCCCATCCCCTTCTCTACTTCTTTTGAAGGGCCCTGGGGGTCAGAACCTCATCCACGATACCGTATGCCTTGGCTTCCTCCGCTGACATGAAGTAGTCCTTCTCCGTGTCCCGCTCGATCTCGGAGATATCCTTCCCGGTGTGGCGGGCCAGGATCTCGTTCAGCCGCTTGCGGTCCTTGAGGATCTCGTCGGCGTAGATCTTCACGTCCGTGGCGCGGCCGCGGATGCCCCCCGTCCAGGGCTGGTGGATCATCACCTTGGCGTGCGGCAGGGCGTAGCGCTTGCCCTTGGCCCCGCCCGCCAGGATGATGGCCGCCATGCTCGCCGCCATGCCGACGCAGATGGTGGACACGTCGGGCTTTATGTATTGCATCGTGTCGTAGATGCCCAAGCCGGCGTCCACCGACCCTCCAGGCGAGTTGATGTACAGCGACACGTCCCGCTCCGGGTCCTCCGTCTCCAGGAAGAGGAGTTGGGCGATGACCAGGTTGGCCACCGTGTCGTCGATAGGCGTGCCGATGAAGATGATCCGATCCTTGAGGAGGCGCGAATAGATGTCGTACGCCCGCTCACCCCGGCTGGTCTGCTCGACGACCATGGGCACCAGGTACTGCATCTGCGACACGGTCCCCATCTCTCCCGTCGGGTCACTGGGCGGCGGAGCCGACCAGCGCCACTTCCCGCAGGAAGTCCACGGCCTTCTGCACCGTGAGCGCCCGCCTCACGGCCGGCTCGGCCGCCGCCGGCAGACCCGCCTTGTCCAACCTCTCCCGAACCTCGTCCTCCGCGACGTGCAGTTCCTCCCGCCGCGCGATCTCCTCTAGCACCAGCTCCGTCTTGATCTCCTGCGCCGCCCGCTCGCGGAACTGCTGCTCCACCGCCTCCAGGGTCGTCCCCTGACTGGCCGCCTGGGCCTCGGGCGTGAGGCCGACCCGGCTCAGCTCCCGCACCCAGCCGTTCCACAGGGTGCGGAACCTGCGTTCGACCAGGGAGGCGGGCAGGCCGGACACCTCGGCCTGGGCGACCACCGCCTCGACGGCGCGCGCGACGGCCTCGGCCTCGGCCTCCCGCGCCGCCGCTTGCCTCAGTGTATTCTCCACCCGGACGCGCAATTCCTCCGGCCCTGGAACTCCCAGGTAAGAGGCGAACTCAGCGTCCAGTTCGGGCACCTCCCGCCGGCCCACGCTGTGGACCCGGACGCGCAGGCGCACCTCCTGTCCCGCCAGCTCCGCCCGGTCCAGGTCGTCCGGCAGGGTAAAGGCCACGTCCCGCTCCTCGCCCGCCCGCAGGCCCAGGAGCCGATCCTCGATCCCCGGCAGCAGCTGCTCGCGCCCGAACTCGATCAGCACTGGCGGGCTCGACACCTCCTGGCCCGCGATGGTTCCCGTGTAGGTAATCCAGGCGGACGCCCCCGGTCCGGTCTCCCCCTCCTCATCGGCCACGAAGCGGCTGTGCTTCTCCCGCAACGCCTCCAGGTAACGCTCCACCTGCTCGGCCGTCACCTCAGGCACCTGGACGGGGATCCGGAGCGAGCGGTAATCGCCGAGGGTGACCTGCGGGCGCACGTCCACGGCCACCCGGAAGGTGACCGGCTCGCCGGGCCGGGCCTGCACGTCGTGGAAGTCCGGCTCGGCCACCGGTTCGATGCCCGTCTGCCGCACCGCCTCGCTGTACGCCTCCCCGAGCAGGTTTTCGAGGGCCTCGCGCCAGACAGCCTCCCGCCCGACGTAGCGTTCCACCAACGGCCGCGGCGCTCTCCCCTTCCGGAAACCGGGGATGTCGGCGCGCCGCGCCAGCTTGCGGCAGGCCTGCTCGATGGCATCCTCCACCTGCGCCGCGCCCACCTCCACCGCCAGCACGGCCCGGCTGTTCTCCAGCTTCTCCAGCGTCGCCTTCATACCCCGCCCCGTTTCCTTTCACGAGCGCTTCGTGCATTCCATTGTACACCGCTGTCGAAGCCGCGTCGGCCCCGCCCAGGCAAAAATGAAAAGCCCCGCCGGGGCTGCCAGCGCAGAACGACTGGTGCGAGGGAAGGGACTCGAACCCTTACGCCTGGCGGCACGGGATCCTAAGTCCCGCGCGTCTCCCGGTTCCGCCACCCTCGCGCATCTGGCTGGGGCGCCAGGATTCGAACCTGGGAATGGCGACTCCAAAGGCCGCTGCCTTACCGCTTGGCGACGCCCCAGTTCGGCGACAGAAAATGATGGGGTGGCTGATGGGATTCGAACCCACGGCATCCAGAGCCACAGTCTGGCGCTCTACCCGCTGAGCTACAGCCACCGCGAACTGCCCGTCCGGCTCCGCTATTATAACTCACGTCCTGGCGACCTGTAACTGGCGCGCCCGGCAGGATTCGAACCTGCGGCCCTCGACTTAGAAGGTCGCTGCTCTGTCCAGCTGAGCTACGGGCGCACCTGTGGTGGGTGCCAAGTGGAGCGGGTGATGGGAATCGAACCCACGTAGCCGGCTTGGAAGGCCGGTGCTCTACCACTGAGCTACACCCGCGTGCCCTGGTCGGAGCGCCCGGGTTCGAACCGGGGACCTCCTGCTCCCAAGGCAGGCGCGCTGCCCCTGCGCCACGCTCCGCGGCCCGGCAAAAGCACAATCATTTTAAGGCATGCGCGCGTCGCGGTCAAAACGCTCCCCGCCCCCGGGCCGGAGCCCTGCGAGCAGGGCCCACCACCGTCGGCGGGGCGTGTCAGGGCGGGGTCGCTGATGATCCGGCTTCTAGTCTGCCCGGTCAAAATGTTGTAAGTGCAATCCAAAAAGTTTCACTCACTCCCCGTCCCGCTAACGGTGGGCGGGTAACGGACGGTTCTCTCAGGGGGCGATCCATTGTTCCCCCGCGGGGGAATCGCTGTTATCCTCCAGGCGGAAATAGCCTTGTCGTTATGTTGCAACGTACCTCTGGGGGGTAGGGCGCGTGGAGCCGTTGGGCCACAACGGCTCTTCGTCACTTTAAACTGTTAAAGTGCACAATGCGTCTATACAGCCGTTCCAGAAGTGGTGCATCGCCCCTTTCATGCCCTGTGGCGCCGTCACTACGGCAAATGACTTATCGCCGGGTGGCGCTCGGCCCCGCGCCCCTCGCCGTACCGGCCTCCCGGCGGGCTCTGGCCGCGGCGGCGGTGACCCCCACTTCGGCGCGCCGGCCTTCCAGCTCGATGATCAGGTCGCGCAGCAGCGCCGCGCGCTCGAACTCCAGGAGCCGGGCCGCCTCCTTCATCTCCTTGCGCAGCTCCCGGATCATCCGCGGGATCTCGCGCGGCGGGATCTCCTCCAGGCGCCGCTCCGCCGCGTACTCCAGGGGGCGCTCCGCCACCTTGGTGGCCTCGATGACGTCCCGCACCGGCTTCTGCACCGTGCGGGGCGTGATGCCGTGCCGCCGGTTGAACTCCTCCTGGATGCGGCGGCGGCGCGCCGTCTCCTCGATGGCCGCCTTCATCGAGCCGGTGACCTGGTCGGCGTACATGATCACCTTCCCCTCGGCGTTGCGGGCGGCGCGCCCGATGGTCTGGATGAGGGAGCGCTCCGAGCGCAGGTAGCCCTCCTTGTCGGCGTCCAGGATGGCCACCAGGCTCACCTCGGGCAGGTCGAGGCCCTCGCGCAGGAGGTTGATCCCCACCAGCACGTCGAAGACGCCCAGGCGCAGGTCGCGCACGATCTGCATCCGCTCCAGGGTGTCGATGTCCGAGTGCAGGTAGCGGACCTTGACCCCCATCTCCCGCAGGTATTCGGTCAGCTCCTCCGCCATGCGCTTGGTCAGGGTGGTGACGAGCACTCTGTGTCCCCTGGCCACGCGGCCCCGGATCTCCCCCAGCAGGTCCTCCACCTGCCCGCGCGTCGGCCGCACCTCCACCTCGGGGTCCAGGAGGCCCGTGGGCCGCACGATCTGCTCCACGACGCGCTCGCTCACCCGCAGCTCGTACGGCCCCGGCGTCGCCGAGACGTACAGGACCTGGTGGAGGCGCGCCTCGAACTCCTCGAAGGTCAGCGGCCGGTTGTCCAGGGCGGAGGGGAGGCGGAAGCCGTACTCCACCAGCACCTCCTTGCGCGAGCGGTCGCCGTTGTACATACCCCCGATCTGGGGCACGGTGACGTGGGACTCGTCGATGACGCACAGGAAGTCCCGGGGGAAGAAGTCCAGGAGGGTGTAGGGCGGCTCGCCGGGCCGGCGCCCCGTCAGGTGGCGGGAGTAGTTCTCGATGCCGGTGCAGAAGCCCATCTCGCGCATCATCTCGAGGTCGTAGCGCGTCCGCTGCTCCAGCCGCTGGGCCTCGAGCAGCTTGCCGGCCGCGCGCAGCTCGCGGAGGCGCTCCTCCAGCTCCGCCTCGATGCCGGCCAGGGCGCGCAGCATCTTCTCGTGCTCCGTGACATAGTGGGAGGCCGGGTAGATGGCCACGTGCTGCCGCTCGCCCAGGACCTCGCCCGTGAGGGTGTCGATCTCCGTCAGCCGCTCGATCTGGTCACCGAACAGCTCCACCCTGATGGCGCGCTCCGACCAGGCGGCCGGGAAGACCTCGATCACGTCCCCCCGCACCCGGAACCGGCCGCGGGTCAGCTCGACGTCGTTCCGCTGGTACTGGATCTCCACCAGCTTGCGCAGGATCTCCTGCCGCGGCTTCTCCATGCCCACCCGCAGGGACAGCACCAGGTCGCGGTAGTCCTCGGGCGAGCCCAGGCCGTAGATGCACGACACGCTGGCGACGATGATCACGTCCCGGCGCTCGAAGAGCGCCATGGTGGCCGAGTGGCGCAGCTTGTCGATCTCCTCGTTGCGCATGGCGTCCTTCTCGATGTAGGTGTCCGTCTGGGGGATGTACGCCTCGGGCTGGTAGTAGTCGTAGTAACTGACGAAGTACTCGACGGCGTTGCGCGGGAAGAACTCCTTGAACTCGCTGCACAGCTGGGCGGCGAGCGTCTTGTTGGGCGCGATCACCAGGGTCGGCTTCTGCAGGCGGGCGATGAGGTGGGCCACGGTGAACGTCTTGCCGGTGCCCGTGGCGCCCAGCAGGGTCACCTTGCGCGCGCCGGCGCGGAAGGCCTCCTCCAGCTCCGCGATGGCCCGCGGCTGGTCGCCCGCGGGCTCGAAAGGCGCCACGACCTCGAACGGCTGCACTCCCTCACCGCCCTTCCGGCCGGAGATCCAAGCGTATCATAGACCGCCCGTCGCCGCGCCGGCAAACGCTGGGCCACCCCCTCCCCTTCCTCTATAATGGAGGCATGCGCAGGGCCCTCCTCTTCGACCTGGACGGCACCCTGGTTGACACCATCGACCTGATCGTCCACTGCTTCGCCCGCGTCCTGGAGCCGGCCACGGGGCGCCCCTGGACGCGCGCGGAGGTCATCGCCCTCTTCGGCCCCACCGAGCCGGTCATCCTCGCGGGCTTCGGGCTGGCAGGCTCCTTCCCCGACTTCCTGGCCTGCTACGACGGGAACCACGACCGTTTGGCGCGCTGCTTCCCCGGGGTGAACGAGGCCCTCGCCCAGGCGCGGCGCCTCGGGTTGCGCCTGGGCGTCGTCACCAACAAGGGGCGGGAGACGACGGCCATCACCCTGCGGCGCTGCCGCCTGGAGCCCCTCTTCGACGTCGTGGTGACCGGCGACGACGCAGCCGCCCCCAAGCCGGACCCCGGAGGGCTCCTCCTGGCTCTCAAGCGGTTGGGCGTGGCGCCCCACGAGGCGGCGTTCGCGGGCGACGCGCCCAGCGACGTGGAGGCGGGACGCCGGGCGGGGTTGGAGACCTGGGCCGTCACCTGGGGCCGGGTCCACCCGCGGGACGACCTGCTGGCCGCCGGGCCGGACCAGGTGCTCGCGACCCCCGGCGACCTGGTCCACCTCGTCACGACGGTTTCTGGAATTCGGGCGGCACCACCGGGCGCAGGACGATCTGGTTGAGGATGACGCCCTCGGGCGCGGCCACCACCTCCAGGACGGCGCGCGCCACGTCCTCGGGCCGGAGGGAGTAGGACCGGGGCGGCGTGCCGCCGAAGCCGGTCTGGACCGACCCCGGGCAGATGACCGAGACCTTGACGGTGTAAGGCTTCAACTCCTGCATGAGCACGTCGGTGAGGGCCATGAGCCCCCACTTGGAGGCGCAGTAGCCGCCCCCGCCGGGGAAGGTGGTCAGGCCGGCCACCGAGGAGATGTTCACCAGGTGGCCCCGGCGCTGGCGCTGGAACACGGGCACGACGGCCCGGGCCACCAGGAAGGGGCCCTTCAGGTTCACGGCCATCATCTCGTCCCAGGCCGCCTCGGACAGCTCGGCCACCGGGGCGAAGTGGCCCACGCCCGCGTTGTTCACCGCGATGTCCAGCCCGCCCCACGTCTCGAGCACCCTGGCCACCGCTGCCTCCACCTGGGCGGCGTCGGTGACGTCCGCCGGCAGCGGCAGCACCTGCCCGGGCCAGCCGGCGGCCGCCGCCTCGGCCGCCAGCTCCTCCAGGGCCG
>JBBIPI010000024.1:0-15797 GCA_037442985.1 Clostridiales bacterium | reverse complement strand
TGGAGGAGATTATGAAGCGCGCCGAGTTCGCCAAGGAGATCGGCATGCCGATCATCATGGTCGACTTCCTGACGGTGGGCTTCACCGCCTTCACGACCCTGGCCAAGTGGTGCCGCGACAACGGGATTCTGCTCCACTGCCACCGGGCGATGCACGCCACCATCACCCGCCAGAAGAACCACGGCATCAACTTCCGCGTGTTCGCCAAGTGGGTGCGGATGATCGGCGGCGACCACTTGCACGTCGGCACCGTTCTGGGCAAGCTGGAGGGCAACCGGTCGCTGGTGGAAGGCTACTGCAAGGTGCTCCGGGACTCCTACGTGGAGAAGGACCTGACCCGCGGCCTCTACTTCGACCAAGACTGGTACTCGGTCCCCGCCGTCATGCCGGTGGCCTCGGGCGGCATCCACGCCGGCCAGGTGCACCTGTTGCTGGACATCTTCGGCGACGACGTGGTCCTGCAGTTTGGCGGCGGCACCATCGGTCACCCCTGGGGCATCGCCGCCGGCGCGACGGCCAACCGGTACGCCGTCGAGCTGATGGTCCAGGCGCGCAACGCCGGGCGGGACATCGTCCGGGAGGGCGAGGAGATCCTCCGCCAGGGAGCCAGGGAGTGCCCGGAGCTGCGGGCGGCGCTGGAGGTCTGGAAGGACGTCACCTTCAACTACGAGTCGACGGACACGCCCGACGTGGTCGTCACCCCGACCGTCTAGGAGGGATCGTGGATGGAGCTGCGCACGGTGCAACAAGGAACGTTCGCCTTCCTGCCGCCCCTGACGGACGAGCAGATAAGGGAGCAGATCCAGTGGGCCCTGGACCAGGGATACGCCATCGGGATCGAGTACACGGACGACCCGAGCCCCAGGAACGTGTACTGGAGGATGTGGGGGCTGCCCATGTTCGACATCAAGGACCCGGCGGCCGTGATGTACGAGTTTCAGGCCTGCCGGGCCGCCTTCCCCCACTGTTACATCAAGATCAACGGCTACGACCCGGCGCGGCAGGGGCAGGTGGTGAGCTTCGTCGCCCACTGGCCGAACGGCTGAGCGGGATCGCCCTCGCGGCTGCGGGGTGGGTTCCTTCTGCGCGGGGCCTGGGGCGGGAGCGTCCCAGGCCCCGCGTGCCGCGGTCGGCGCCAGCCGCCGCTGCGCTCCCAGGAAGGACATAGCCATAATTCATAACTTATTAAACTCTAATAACGATTGTATTTGACTGATAGTTTCGGTGAAGTAACCTGATCTCAGAGCGACAGTCAGCGGCGAGGAGGTACCGCCGATGGTCGAGCGGGATGCCGTGGCCGCCGTGGTGGCCGGGCCGACCTGGCGCCACAGCGCCGAGGCGATCCGTGACGCGTTGGCCCGGGGTCTGTCCGTATCGGTCCTCGCGGCGCGGGCGGGCATCGCCGAAGCCGTCCTCCACCGCTGGCGGGTGGCCCTGGAGGTCTGCGACACCCTGGACGCGGCGGCCCTGGGCGAGGTGGCGCTGTCGCGGCTGGACGCCGAGGGGACCGACGAGATCCTCTACGCCCTGCGCCGGCTGCCGCGGGATGTCCGTACCGCGGCGGCGCGCTACC
Organism: Clostridiales bacterium; assembly: GCA_037442985.1. GTDB lineage: Bacteria > Bacillota > Sulfobacillia > DYIH01 > JBBIPI01 > JBBIPI01. The sequence continues at coordinate 14,224 of JBBIPI010000024.1, read as the reverse complement.
TGCTGGAGCGCCAGCTGCCGGCTGCGGCGGCGGAGACGCTGGTCGAGGCGCTGCTGGAGTGCCGCCGTTCCGGCGCGGCCGAGGGATTCCCCTGCGTCCCCGGCGACGCCCTGGCCTTCCGGCGCTGGCTCCAGGCGAGGTCCAGCACCCTGCCCGCCGAGCGCGAGCGTTACCTGCGTGAGGGCCTGGCGCTCGCGGAGACGGAGCCGGTACGCGAGCGGTTCCGGGCTGCCTTGGCCCAAGAGATGTCCGGGAGAGCCGGCGGCCGGCCGCTCCGGACGGCGGCGGTTCCCGTCCGGTGGGCCGATCCGGCTCACGCCCTGCCCAGGCTGGTCCCATACCTCCCTGACCCGGGCGAACTCGGACGGGGGGCTCCGGCCTGGGCGCCCCTCGGGCGGGAAGGGCCGGCCTGGGCTTGGTACGAGGTGCCTGGCGGCCGCTACGTCGCCCTGCCGGGCTGGCCGGAGGTGACCGGCCTGGTGCGGCCGGTGGCCGTGCCGTGTCCCGCGGCGCTGCTCCCCGTGGCCGGCCTCGGGCAGGCGTCGCCTCCTGCGCCTGTCCTGGTGGTGGTGGAAACGGGTGGTACGGCGCCGGCGGCGGGCGAGGTCTGGTTCCTGCGGCAGGAGGAAGCCGTCGTGGCGCGGGTCATCGGGCCTGAAGGGCCGACGGCGCCGGAGGTCCCGGTGGGCCGGGTGGCGCTGGTGGTGAGCCGCGCTGCGCGCGCGTCGGCCGCAGACGAGGATGGAGAGGCCGACCTGGATTGCTGGGGGTGAGCGTGATGGCTGCGGAACAGGTTGCCGCGCGTTTCCTGGACGAGGAACAGGCCGGTGAGCGGCTGGACTTGAACCAGGCCCTTGACGAGACGCACGTGCTGACCGTGCTGGAGGAGCTGGACCAGGAGCTGATCGGTCTCGAGAGCGTCAAGCGCCGCATCCGGGAGATCGCCGCCTACCTCATGGTCGACCGCCTGCGGCAGGCTGCCGGCCTGCGCGCCGAGCGGCCGGTCCTGCACATGTGCTTCACCGGCCGGCCCGGGACGGGCAAGACGACGGTGGCCATGAGGATGGCCCGGCTGCTGTACAACCTGGGCTACATCCGGCGGGACCACCTGGTCGTGGCCACGCGGGACGACTTGGTGGGCCAGTACGTGGGGCATACGGCGCCGAAGACCAAGGAAGTGTTGAAGCGGGCGATGGGCGGGGTCCTCTTCATCGACGAGGCCTACTACCTCTACCGCAAGGAGAACGAGCGGGATTACGGCCAGGAGACCATCGAGATCCTGCTGCAGGTGATGGAGAACCAGCGGGAGGACCTGGTGGTCATCCTGGCGGGGTACAAGGACCGGATGGACGAGTTCTTCCGCTGCAACCCCGGTATGCGGTCGCGCATCGCGCATCACATCGACTTCCCGGACTACACCCTGGACGAGCTGATGGCCATCGCCGACCTCATGCTGGCCCAGCAGATGTACTACCTGGACGAGCCGGCGCGGGCCGCCTTCCGGGCGTGGCTGGAAGAGGCCATGCAGCAGCCCCACTTCGCCAACGCGCGCACCGTGCGGAACATGATCGACCTCATGAAGCTGCGGCAGGCCAACCGGCTCTTCAGCGGCCGGGGCGTCGTCCGCAAGCGCGACCTGGCCCGCATCGGCGCTGCCGACGTGCCGCTGGGTGAGGTCGTGGCCTGAGGGCGGCCCGGCCAGGAAGGGGAATCGCCATGGTCAAGCCGGACGGCGAGCTGAACCTGTATCACCTCCGGGTCTTCCATGAAGTGGCAAGGCACATGAGCTTCACCCGTGCCGCCGAGGCCCTGATCGTCAGCCAGCCAGCCGTCTCGATGTACGTCAAGAACCTGGAGAACGCGATCGGGATGCCCTTGTTTGAGAAGGTGGGCCGCCAGATCGTGCTCACCGAGGCCGGGCACTGGCTGTACAAGTACAGCCAGCGCATCTTCGCCCTCCTGCGGGAGACGTCCCAGGTAATGCAGGCGGTGCGCGTCGGCGATGTCGGGCGGCTCAAGGTGGCTGCCGACACCACCGCGGGGGTCTACGTGGTGCCCGAGTATCTGGGCGTGTTCCAGCGCTCCCATCCCCGTGTGACCGTCTCCCTGGAGGTGGTCAACCGGTCGACGGTGATCGAGCGCCTTCTGCTCCGCAACGTCGACCTGGGCGTCCTCGGCCAGGTGCCGGAGGACCAGGAAGAGCTGGAGGCCGCGCCCTTCCTCGTCAACCAGCTGGTCGTCATCGCCTGGCCCGAACACCGGCTGGCCGGCCGGCGGCAGATACCGGTGGGGGAACTCGCCGAGGAGACGTTCCTGGTCCGCGAACCGGGCTCGGGGACGCGGGCCACGGCGGAACGGTTCTTCGCCGCTGCCGGCGTCCCCATGCGCGTGGGCATGGAACTGGGGAGCAACAGCGCCATCAAGCAGGCGGTGGCCAACGGCCTGGGGATCGCCGTGATCTCCCGGCGGGCGATCGATCTGGAGCTGGCGGCGGGACGCTTGGTCCTCCTGGACGTGCAGGGGTTCCCCCTGGTGCGCCACTGGCACGTGGTGAACGTCAGTGGGCGGTATCTCTCGCCCGCGGCCGCGGCCTTCAAGGCGCTGCTGCTGGCCGACGCCTTGGCGCCCCCGCTGCGGCCGGATCCCGAGGAAGCCGCCCCGTCCCTGCTCTCCAGCCAAGGGATGTCAGCGTGACCGCCGGGGCGGTCAGAGGGAACGCGGAGAGCTGGGGGAGGGGAACGCGATGGGCAAGCCGCTGGTGGCGGTGATCATGGGCAGCCGCTCGGACCTGACGGTCATGGGGGCGGCCACCGAGACGCTGGAGGAGCTCGCCATCCCCCATGAGGTGGCCGTCGTCTCCGCCCACCGGACGCCGGACCGCATGTTCGCCTTCGCCAGCTCGGCGGCGGAGCGGGGCATCGAGGTCATCATCGCGGGGGCCGGCGGCGCCGCCCACCTGCCCGGCATGACGGCGGCCAAGACGATCCTGCCGGTGATCGGGGTGCCCGTGCCCTCCTCCCCCCTCAACGGGCTGGACTCCCTCCTCTCCATCGTCCAGATGCCGAAGGGCGTTCCCGTGGCCACCGTCGCCATCGGCCAGGCGGGCGCGGCCAACGCCGCCCTGCTGGCCGCCCAGATCCTGGCCCTCAAGTACCCGGAGATCCGGGAGCGCCTGGCGCGATACCGGCAGGCGTTGGCTGCCTCGGTGGAGGCGCAAGGATGAGCTCCCCGCAGGGCTCTGCCCTTCTCCCGGGCGCCTGGATCGGCATCGCCGGCGGCGGCCAGCTGGGGCGGATGCTGGCCTTCGAAGCCCGGCGGATGGGGTATCGCGTCGCCGTCCTGGATCCCGACCCCGCTTGCCCCGCGGCCCCGCTGGCCGACGAGCAGGTGGTCGGCGGGCTGGACGACCCTACGGCTTTCCGCCGCTTGGCCGGCCGGGCGGACGTCATCGTCTGCGAGTTCGAGAACATCGCTGCGGACGCCCTCGCCGCCGCGGCCGACGTCCGCCCGGTGTACCCCAGCCCCGCGCTGCTGGCCGTCGCCCAGCACCGGGTGCGGGAGAAGGAGACCCTGGCCCGCCTGGGCTTTCCCGTGCCGCCATACGCCGCCGTGCGGACGGCCGCGGAGCTGGAGGCCAGCCTGGAGGTGACGGGCCTGCCGGCCGTCCTGAAGACGGCCACGGGGGGCTACGACGGCCGGGGCCAGGCGGTGGTGCGCGACCGGCGCGAGGCGCTGGCGGCCTACGAGACCCTGCGGGCGGACGCCGGGATGCTCATCCTGGAAGCGCTGATCCCATTTCGCTGCGAGCTCTCCGCGATCTGCGCCCGGGACGCGGCGGGCAGGACGGCCTGCTTCCCGGCGGCGGAGAACATCCACCGGGAGGGCATTCTGGATGCCACGGTCGTCCCGGCCCGCGTCCCGGCGGAGGTGGCGGCGGCGGCCGGGGAACTGGCCGCCGCGGTGGCGGAGCGGCTGGACCTGGTCGGGCTGCTGGCGGTGGAGATGTTCCTGACCGAGGACGGCCGCCTGCTCATCAACGAGCTGGCGCCCCGCCCCCACAACTCCGGGCACTACACCCTCGACGCCTGCGCCTGCTCCCAGTTCGAGCAGCTGCTGCGGATCGCCTGCCGCCTGCCGCTGGGCGCTACCGATCTCCTCTCCCCCGCGGCCATGGTCAACCTCCTGGGCGACCTCTGGATCGCGTCCGGGGGTCAGCCTGATTTCGCCGCGGCGCTAGCGGTGCCCGGGGTGCGGCTTCACCTCTACGAGAAGCGGGAGGCCCGGCCCCGGCGGAAGATGGGGCACATCTGCGCCCTGGCCCCGGAACCCGACCTGGCCCTGTCCCGGGCGCGGACGGCCCGGTCGAAGGCCGGGGCGCGCAACCAGTCCCTCCCTCAGCCGAGCCCTCTCTGAGCGGGGACGTCCGGCTCGGCCGACGCCTCCTCGCCGGCCAGGAGGTACCGCTCGAGGGCCAGCGCCACGCCCTCCTCGTTGTTGGACGCCGTCACCCGGTCGGCGCGGGCCAGGAGCTCGGCGGGCGAGTTGGCCACGGCGACGCCCAGGCCGGCCCAGAGGAGGACGTCCAGGTCGTTGCCGCCGTTGCCGACGGCCATGACCTCTTCCGGGGCGATGCCCCACCCGGCCGCCAGCATCCGGACGGCCGCCAGCTTGGAGGCGCGGGCGTCGGTGAAGTGGATGGCGTGCTCGTTGGGGCAGTCGCCGGCGATGCGGCCGGCCCAGCGGGCCTCCATCTCCGCTTTCAGGGCCGGGACCCGCTCGGGCGCGGCGTGGACGACGAAGGAGTAGGGGGCCAGGCCCTCCCGGGCGAGGAAGGCGGCCAGGTCGCCCACCGCCCGGAAGGGGACGCCGTACCGGGGGGCGTAGCGGACGGTTTCGTCGGTCGGCTCCCGGACGTAGAACACGTCGTCGCCGAAGACCTTCATGTACAGGCCGCGCTCCTGGCAGAAGGCGGCCATCTCCGCCGCCGTCCCGGGGGGCAGCGGCCGGGCGAGCACGGTCTCGGCGCCGGCGGCCGCCCGCACCAGGGCGCCGTTGTAGCAGACCAGGGGACCCTCCAGGCCCAGGCTTGCGGCGTAGGGCCGGGCCGAGCAGAAGGGCCTGGCCGTGGCCAGCACGAAGCGGACGCCCCGCTCCCGCCCGGCGCGGATGGCCGCCGCCGTCCGCGGCGTGATCCGTTTGTCGTCGGTGAGCAGGGTGCCGTCCAGGTCTAGGACGACCAGGCGGTAGCGCGTCACCTCGAGCCCCCCTCGTGCCGTGCCCTTCGCCAGTCGGAACGGGCCGCGGCGACTCGGTCAGCCGGCGGTCAGCCCGATCCAGAGCTGCCGCCGGCGCGGGCCGTCCAACTCGCAAAAGAAGATGCGCGGGTATGTGCCCAGCCACAGCCGCCCGGCCCGGATGAAGAAGGTCCGCTGGTTGCCCAACAGGGTCGCCTGGACGTGGGCGTCCGGGTTGTCGTCCTTGCACCGGTGCCGGTATCGGCCGTCGGCCGGGACCAGCCGCGCCAGGTGCTCCAGCACGTCGGCCATCACCGCGGGGTCTTTCGCCTCGTTGACCACCAGGGCCGCCGTCGCGTGGGGCACATAGACGTGGCAGAGCCCGTCGGCGATGCCGGAGGCGGCGACGACCTCCTCGATCTGCTCCGTCACGTTGAGGCACTGGCGGCGTTCCGTCGTCGTGACGGTCAATTCCTTGAAGATCATACCCGACGCGCGCCTGCCGCGCAGGCCGCGAGTCCCCCCTCCTGGTGCCCCGGCTGCGGCCTCCCCTGCCGCGCCCTTACGCCTGGTTCGCACTGCCCCAGACGACCACCTTCTCCTCCACGACGCGGCGGACGGCCTCCTTGGCGGCGGCGAGCAGCCGGGTGATGCCGGACACGTCCGGATCCGCGGCGACCACCTCCTTGATCGCCCGGGTGGCGGCGTGGGACAGCTCCGTGTAGAAGTTGATCTTGGAGATGCCGCCGGCGATCAGGCGGCGGAACTCGTCGTCCGTGAGGCCGGACCCGCCGTGCAGGACGAGGGGTACCGGCACCCGGTCGCGGATCCGCTCCAGGCGCGGGATGTCCAGGCGGGGCCGGCCGCGGTAGAGGCCGTGGACCGTGCCGACGGACACGGCCAGGAAGTCGCAGCCGGTCTGCCGCACGAAGTCGGCCGCCTCGTCCGGATCGGTGAGGCGGACGGGGACCTCGTCGACGGCGGCCTGGGCAGCATCCCGGCCGCCGGCGTAGAACTCCCGCCCGGCCACGTAGCCCAGCTCCGCCTCCACGGCGGCGCCGGCGGCATGCGCCATGCGGACCACCTCACGGGTCAGGCGGACGTTCTCCTCGTAAGGGAGGGCGGAGCCGTCGATCATGACGCTGGTGAAGCCGGCCGCCAGGGCCCGCTCGATCGTCTCCAGCCGTTCCCCGTGGTCCAGGTGGACGGCGACGGGGACGGGCGACCGTTCGGCCGCCTTGAGCATCGCCGCGGCGAACAGCTCGAGATCGACGTGGTCCAGGTGCATCTCCGCCAGGCTCAGGATCACGGGCGCCCGGCGCGCCACCGCCCCCGCCAGGACGCCTTCCAGGAACTCCAGGCCGACCAGGTCGAAGGCCCCGACGGCGTACCGCCGGGCGCGGGCCCTCTGCAGCATGGCGATCCCGTTGACCAGGGCCATGGCCGGTCGCCTCAAAGGAGCATGCGGTAATCGGTGGTGATCCGGTCCACGGCCAGCGGGCGGAAGACCTCGTTGGCGAACCGCACGTGGATCGGGTGGTCGCGGTAGGAGGCGATGACCCCTTCCTCGGCGAATTCGACGATCAGCAGGTAGCGGTAGGCCGGCCGTTCGGATACGGCGACGCCGAACGCGACCCCGGTGACGCCCGGGATCTGGGTCAGCACCTCCCGCGCCTGTCTGGCCATCGCCAGGCAGGTGTCGTCCTGCTTGTCCGGCGGGACCTGGGGGGCGTTGAAGACGATGAGGTGCTTGACGGTCGGCCTCAGGATCACCACCTCCCGTGGGCGCGCGGGTGACGCTCTCGCCGCTGTATCCAAGTGTACGTCCCGGCGTGCCGGCAGCAACAATACCTCTTTTTTAATACCTGTATAAATTTTGCTGCTGCCACCCCGTGTGGGGCTTTACGCTGCAGGGGCAGGCGAGGAGGCCCGCTTGCCGCCCGGGCGGATACACCACTGTCTCGCTACGCGTTGACAGGAGGCACCAAGGCGGCTAGCATAAGGAGAAGCTACCGGTTTGCAAAGCGATGAGCGGGCAGAGTAGGCGGACCGGGCGGCTCAGAGAGCCGGCCGCGTCGGTGTGAGGCCGGTGCCGGCCACCGCCGAATACCCCCGCGAGCGCCGTCCCCAAAGCACCACTCCGGGGCGCCGGACCGGGCCGGGCGGCGGGCCGCAACGGGGTGGCGGAGGCAAGTAGGGCGGCCGGGTTGTCCCCCCGTTAACGGGGACACGGGCGCCGGCGGAGCGGGCCGGGCGCCCGGCAGAGGAGGGTTTCTGCTCCGGCGGCGCCGGCGGCCCGGGAGCGGGCCGGCGGTTCCCGGCGGGGCAGGGCCAAACAGGGTGGTACCGCGGAGACCTCCGTCCCTGCGAGGGCGGAGGTCTCTTGTTTCGGCGGGGAGGTGGAGAGGCTTGGTCGTGGTGATGAAGCCCGGCGCCAGCGAGGAGGAGATCCGGGCGGTGGTCGAGCTCCTGGAGGAGCGCGGCTTCGGGGTGCACATCTCCCGGGGGGTGGAGCGGACGGTGATCGGCGCCATCGGCAGCGAGGCCGAGAAGGCGGCCCTGGCGTCGTCGAACCTGGAGGCCCTGGCGGGGGTGGAGCGGGTGGTGCGGATCACCAAGCCGTTCAAACTGGTGAGCCGGGACTTCCGTCCCGAGCCGACGGTGGTGCGCGTGGGGGGCGTGGAGATCGGGGGCGACGAGGTGGTGGTCATCGCCGGCCCCTGCGCCGTGGAGAGCCGCGAGCAGATCATGGCCACGGCGGAGGCGGTGGCGGCCGCCGGCGCCCGCCTGTTGCGCGGGGGGGCGTTCAAGCCGCGCACCTCGCCCTACGCCTTCCAGGGCCTAGAGGAGGAGGGGCTCAAGCTGCTGGCCGAGGCCCGGGAGCGGTACGGGCTGCCGGTCGTCACCGAGGTGATGTCGCCCGAGCAGGTGCCCCTGGTTGCCGCCTACGCCGACATGCTGCAGGTGGGTGCACGCAACATGCAGAACTTCTACCTGCTCAAAGCCGTGGGGCGGGCGCGCAAGCCGGTGCTCCTCAAGCGGGGCCTCTCGGCGACCATCCAGGAGTGGCTCATGGCCGCCGAGTACATCCTGTCCGAGGGCAACTACGACGTGGTGCTGTGCGAGCGCGGCATCCGCACCTACGAGACGGAGACCCGTAACACCCTGGACCTGAACGCCGTGCCGGTGACGAAGGAGCTCTGCCACCTGCCCCTGATCGTGGACCCGAGCCACGGCACCGGCCGGTGGAGCCTGGTCACCCCCATGGCGCGGGCGGCCGTGGCGGCGGGGGCGGACGGGCTGGAGGTGGAGGTGCACCCCAACCCAGACCACGCCCTCTCCGACGGGCAGCAGTCGCTCACCACCTCCCGGTTCCGGCGCCTGATGGAGGAGGTGAGCGCGGTCGCCGCCGCCGTGGGGAGGACGTGCCGCCGGCCGCAGGCCGCCGTGGTCGGCTGAGGGGTGGCGGCGCCCAGGCGGGGGGCGAGGGCGGTGGCATGCGCGCCAAGATCGCCATCGTGGGGGTCGGGCTGATCGGCGGCTCCCTGGGGCTGGCGTGGCGCCAGCGCCGGGCGGCGCAGAGGGTCGTGGGCGTCGATGTCTCCGAGGAGACCCTGCGCCGGGCTGTGGAGATCGGCGCCGTCGACGCGGGGACGACGGACCTGGCGGAGGGCGTCCGGGGCGCGGAGGTGGTCGTCCTCGCCACCCCCGTGGGTGTGACCCTGGACCTGGCCCCAAGCCTGGCCCGTCTCCTGGCGCCCGGGACCCTGGTCATGGACGTGGGCAGCACCAAGGGGGCCGTCTGCCGGCGCATGGCCGAGGTCCTGCCCCCGGACGTCCATTTCGTGGGCGGCCACCCCATGGCCGGCTCGGAGCGGCAGGGCATCGAGGCGGCCGACCCCTACCTCTTCCAGAACGCCGTCTTCGTCCTCACCCCCGGCGACGCCCCGGCCGAGGCGGTGAGCGAGCTAAGCGCGCTGGTGGGCCTGACGGGGGCCCAGGTGGCGCTGATGGACCCCGACCTGCACGACCGGGCGGTGGCCGCCGTCAGCCACCTGCCCCAACTGGTGGCCGTGGCGCTGGTCAACGCCGCCGCCACGGCCGAGGCCGCCGCGCCGGGCGTGCTGGCCCTGGCCGCCGGCGGCTTCCGCGACACCACGCGCATCACCGGCAGCCCTCCGGAGATGTGGCTCGACATCCTGGAGTCGAACCGGGAGGCGGTGCTTGAGGTGGTGGCCGCCTTCCGCGCCGCCCTGGACGAGCTGGAGCAGGCGGTGCGCGCCGGCGACCGGGAGCGCCTGGCCGCCGCCTTCCGGCGCGCCCGCGAGACCCGGGAGCGCCTGCCCAGGCGCCCCAAGGGGCTGCTCCCCGCCTACTTCGAGCTGGCCGTGACCGTGGAGGACCGCCCCGGCGTCATCGGCCGCCTGGCCACCCTGCTCGGGGACAGGGGCGTCAACATCGAGGACATCGAGATCCTGCGCCTGCGGGAAGGCGAGGGCGGCACCATCCGCCTGGGCTTCGCCACCGAGGAGGAGTGCGCCCGGGCCTTCGACGTCCTGCGGGAGCACGGGTACAAGGTGCAGAGGAGGTAGCCGGCGTGGGCGGCGTGGCCCGGGTGCGCGGCCGGGGTCCCCTGCGGGGCGTGGTGCGGGTGCCCGGCGACAAGTCGATCTCCCACCGCGCGGTCATGCTCGGGGCCCTGGCGGAAGGGACCACGCAGGTGCGCAACTTCCTGGCGGGCGAGGACTGCCTGAGCACGGTGCGCTGCCTGCGCGCCCTGGGCGCCGAGGTGCGCCTGGAGGGCGACCGGGCGACGGTGGTGGGACGGGGCTGGGAAGGGCTGGCCGAGCCGGAGGAGGTCCTGGACTGCGGCAACTCGGGGACGACCATGCGGCTTTTGCTGGGCATACTGGCCGGGCTGCCCCTCTTCGCCGTGCTCACCGGCGACGCCTCCCTGCGGCGGCGCCCCATGGGCCGCGTGGTCCGGCCCCTGGAGCGCATGGGCGCCCGCGTCGACGGGCGGTCGGGGGGCGAGCTGGCGCCCCTGGCGGTACGCGGCGGGGGGCTGCGGGCCGCCGAGTTCACCCTGCCCGTGGCCTCGGCCCAGGTCAAGTCGGCCCTGCTCCTGGCCGGCCTGCGGGCGGAGGGCCGCACCGCGGTGACCGAGCCCAGCCGCTCCCGCGACCACACCGAGCGCCTGCTGCCGCGCTTCGGCGTCCCGGTAGAGGTGGACGGACTGACCGTGGCGGTAGCCGGCCCGGCGAGACTGCGCGCGGCGGAGGTGGAGGTGCCGGGCGACATCTCGGCGGCTGCCTTCTTCCTCGTGGCCGCCGCCGTGGTGCCGGGCAGCCGCCTGGTGCTGCCCGGCGTGGGGGTGAACCCGACCCGGGCCGGCCTCCTGGAGGTCCTCGAGGCCATGGGCGCGCGGGTGCGCCGCCTGAACGAGCGCGAGGAGGCGGGAGAGCCGGTGGCCGACCTGGAGGTGGAGGCCTCGGAGCTGCGCGGCGTGCAGGTGGGCGGCGACCTGGTCCCGCGCCTCATCGACGAGGTGCCGGCCCTGGCGGTGGCGGCCGCCTGCGCCGAGGGCGTGACGGAGATCCGGGACGCCGCGGAGCTCAGGGTGAAGGAGAGCGACCGCATCGCCGCCCTGGCGCGGGAGCTCGGCCGCCTGGGCGCGGCCGTGGAGGAGTTGCCCGACGGGCTGCGCATCCGCGGCGGACGTCCCCTGAGGGGCGCGGAGTGCGACAGCGGCGGCGACCACCGCCTGGCCATGGCCCTGGCGGTGGCCGGACTGGTGGCGGAGGGCGAGACGGTCGTCGCGGATGCCGCCTGCGCCGCCGTCTCCTTCCCCGGGTTCTGGGAGGTCCTGTCCCGCCACGCCGACGTGAGGACGGCGGGCAGCGGGCCGGCGGCCTAGAACCGGAACTGAGCCACCACTTCGTCCAGGCGCCGGGCCAGGTCGTGGAGGCCGCGGGCGAAATCCCGGATCTGTTCCAGGTTGGCGACGATCTCCCGGGAGGAGGCGCTCACCTGCTGGGACGAGGCGGCCGTCTCCTCCGCCACGGTGCTCACCTGCTGCAGGGTGAGGTTGAGCTGCTCGCTCAGGGCGTACATCGCCTCGGCGCTGCCGGCGAACTGTTCGCTCATGCCGGAGAGATCGTCCATCACCCGGACGCCCTGGGCGGTGCCCGCCGCCACCTCTTCCACGGCGGCCGAGATCCCCTGCACCTTCTCGTTGGTGCGCTCCATTCCGGCCAGGATCTGCACCAGGGCCTGGCCCGCGTCGCCGGCCAGGCGAGCGCCCGCCTCGATCTCCCGCGTTCCCGCCTCCATGGCCTCCACGGCCTCCTGGACCCCTTCCCGGATGCTGGCCAGCAGCGAGGCGATCTCCTGCGTGGCGCGGGCCGAGCGCTCCGCCAGCTTGCGCACCTCGTCGGCGACCACGGCGAAGCCCTTCCCGTGCTCCCCGGCCCGGGCGGCCTCGATGGCGGCGTTGAGCGCCAGGAGGTTGGTCTGGTCGGCGATGTCGCTGATGAGCTGGACGATCTCGCCGATCTGCTGCGAGTGGCGTCCCAGCTCGCGCACGCGCTCCGCCGCCGCCGTGGCGGCGCCGCCGATGCGCTCCATGGCGGCCAGGGTCTGCCGGACGGCCTCGCCGCCCGAGCGGGCCGAGGCCAGGGCGTCGGCGGCCACGCGCGCCACCTCCTCGCCGCTCGCGGCCACGTCGTCCATGGCGCGGGCGATCTCCTGCATGATGCGGGCGGCGCCCTTCATCTCGTTGATGAGCTGCTGGGCGCCGGTGGCGATGCGGTCCGTGTTCTCCCGGAACCGCTCCACCGCCTGGACGGTGCCGGAAATGCTCTGGGCCTGCTCGCCGGCCCCCTGCGCCACGTCCTGCACGGTGGCGGCGATGCGGTCGGTGGCCTCCGCCGCCGCCGCGGTGCCGCGCGCCGTCTGCTCGCTCACCTCCAGGAGGCGGCTGCTGGCGTCGCGCACCTGCGCCATGAGCGCGCGCAGCCGTTGCACCATGTCCAGCACCCGGTTGAAGGCGGCGGCGATCCTCGCGATCTCGTCCCGCCCCTGCACGGGGAGCCGCTCCACGGTGAGGTCGCCGGCGGCCAGGGTGGAGAGGGCGCCCATCACCTGCAGGGTGGGGGCGGTGACGCGCCGGGCGAAGGCGTAGGCGAGGGCGACGAGGAGGAGCAATGTCAGCCCGCTGACGGCCACGGTGCCGCCGAGCACCTCCCGGACCAGGGCCGCGGTCCGGTCGGGCTGGAAGACGACCAGCCGCGCGCCGGGTAGGACCCCCTCCTCCGCCGTCCGCACCAGGAGCCTCCGCCCCTGGAAGGAGACGCTGGCCAGGCCGGACGCGGGGGCCTGCTGGCCCGTCACCTCGGAGAGCCGGGCGAACCTCCCGTCGGGGGGCACCGGCAGCCGGCTGTCAACCAGGACGTTGCCCGCCTCGTCGACGAGGAGGGTGGTCACGCCGCCCCCCAGGCGGGACCATTGCGACTGCAGGTAGCTGAGGGGCACCTCCAGGTGGAGGAGGGCCACCTTGCGGCCGGAGGCGTCGGTCAGGGGGGTAGCGAAGGCGAAGACCGGCCGCTCGCTGTCGGCCGAGACGTACGGCCCCACGACGGCCACCTCCCCGGGGGAGGCGTCCATGGTCGGCCGGAAGAAGGCGGCGCCGGACTCGTCGGGCGAGAGGTCCTCGGGCGGGGCGACCTGGTCGGCGACCACCCGCGCCTTCTCCGCCCCGCTGCCGTCGATGAAGCAGGACTCGTCGATCATGCCCTGGAAGGCGGTGGTCAGGTGGAGGATCGCCTGCTCCGCCTCCCGGCGCCACGACTCCTGCTCCTCCGGCGTCTCCGCCTGGTAGAAGCGCAGGAAGGCCGGGTTGCGGGCGGTGGTGAGGAGGAGGTCCTTGAAGCGGTCGACCTGGTTCTGGAGGAGCTGGGTCCGCTCCTCCAGGCGCTGCTCCAGCCCGGCGCGGGTCTCCCGCTGCTTCTGGGCGTAGATGCTCCGGGCGTTGTAGCCCAGGCCCAGGAGTATCGGCAGCAGCCCGCAGAGGATCGTGCCCAAGGTTATCTTGCTCGTCAGGCTCAAGCCGCTCACCCGCGCTTCGGAAACTTTCCAACTTTCTTTGCTGGAATTGTCGTATTTCCTGCCGGACCGTTCCCGGGCGCCGTCGCTGCCGCGGGCGGCGGAGAACATTCCAGGTATGGGCCGCCCCGTGCCTGTCACACTACGGCGTACGAAGGAGGTGAACGCCATGGCCGAAGGACAGAGGACGAACCGCGTGCTGGTGCGCGGGGCGGAGCAGGCCCTGGACCAGTTCAAGTATCAGGTTGCCCAGGAGGTGGGCATCACGCCTCCTCCCGACGGCTACTGGGGCGACCTCCCCGCCCGCCAGTGCGGTGCCGTGGGCGGCCACATGGTGCGGCGCATGATCCAGCTCGCCGAGCAGCAGATGGCGGGCGGCGCCGTGCCGCCGACCACTGCCCGGCCCGCGGGGCGTTAACCTGCCGTTTCGTTCGGACCAGCGATCGCGATGGCGATTGCAAATGGGCGGTTCTCGCAACCGCTCATTTGTTTCCACGGCGTTTTCTCAGACGATCGATGCCTGCTGGGCGACGCGGGGATGGACGGCGGCATTGATCCCTCCCGCGATCACCGCCGCCAGGTCGTCCACCATCTGATCGATCTCCTTGGGCGTGACCATCAGGTCTCCGACATAGGGGGAGAGGACCTCCTGGATGACGCGCTGCTTCTCCGCCCCCTCCAGGCGGTCCAGGTAGGAGTAGAAGGGATGGGTCGCCCGCAGCCGGTCGGTGAGGAGGTCGACGGCGTCCATGGCGATGGTGAAGGCGTGGACGACGGTGGGGACGCCGATGGCGATGACGGGCACGCCCAGGGTGGAGGCGTTGATGGCCCTGCGGTGGTTCCCGACGCCCGAGCCGGGGTTGATCCCCGCGTCGGAGATCTGCACG
>JBBIPI010000023.1:0-16024 GCA_037442985.1 Clostridiales bacterium | reverse complement strand
CTCGCACCGAGCCCCGCGCAGCAGGCGGCGCTCGCCGCCGTCGCCGCCGCGCTCGCGGCCGGCCGGCCCGACGTCTTCCTCTTGTACGGCGTCACGGGCAGCGGGAAGACGGAGGTCTACCTGCGCGCCGCCGAGGCGGCGCGGGCGCGGGGCCGCCAGGCGCTGTTGCTGGTGCCCGAGATCGCGCTGACGCCCCAGCTCGTGAGCGCGTTCCGCCGCCGCTTCGGCGAGCGGGTGGCGCTCCTGCACAGCGCCCTCGCCGAGGGCGAGAGGCACGACGCCTGGGAGCGCCTGCGCCGCGGCGAGGCGGACGTGGCGGTGGGGGCGCGCTCGGCCGTCTTCGCCCCCCTGCCGCGGCCCGGCCTCATCGTCCTGGACGAGGAGCACGAGCACACCTACAAGCAGGAGGAGACCCCCCGCTACCACGCCCGCGACGTCGCCCTGGAGCGGGCGCGCCACGCCTTCCCTGGAGTCGTACCTGGCGGCGCGGCGGGGCGAGTACCGGCTGCTGCGCCTGCCGGAGCGCGTCGACGGCCGCCCGCTCCCGTCCTACGCGGTGGTCGACATGCGGGAGGAGCAGCAGCGGGGCAACCGGAGCATCTTCAGCGCCCGCCTGGTGGAGGCGGTCAGGGAGCGCCTGGCCCGGGGCGAGCAGGTGGTCCTCTTCCTCAACCGGCGCGGCTTCCACACCTTCGTCCTCTGCCGCGACTGCGGCTACGTGGCGCGCTGCCCGCGCTGCGACGTGACCCTCACCCTGCACCGGGCGGCCGCCCCCACGCTGCGCTGCCACTACTGCCAGCACGAGCAGGCGCCGCCCTCGGCGTGCCCGGCCTGCGGCGGGCGGCGCGTCCGCTACGCCGGGGCCGGCACGGAGCAGGTGGAGGCGCTGGCCCGCGAGCGCTTCCCGGGGGCGCGGGTGCTGCGCATGGACCAGGACACCACCGGGCGGAGGGGCGCCCACGAGCGGATCTACCGGCAGTTCCTGCGCGGGGAGGCGGACATCCTGGTCGGCACGCAGATGGTCGCCAAGGGCTGGGACGTGCCCGGCGTCACCCTGGTGGGCGTGGTCAGCGCCGACACCGCCCTGCACCTGCCCGACTTCCGGGCCGCCGAGCGCACCTACCAGGTCCTCGTCCAGGTGGGCGGCCGGGCCGGGCGGGGCGACGCGCCGGGCGAGGTGATCGTCCAGACCCACGACCCGGAGCACTACGCCATCCGCGCGGCCGCGGCCCACGACGCCGACTCCTTCTACCGCCGCGAGCTGGAGGAGCGGCGGCGCCTGGGCTTCCCGCCGTACGTGCACCTGCTGCGCCTGATCGTCGCCCACCCGGAGGAGGACAAGGCCCGGAGCGCGGCCCGGCAGCTGCACGAGGCCGCCTGCGCCCTGGGCGCCCGCCCCTGGGAAGGCCCTGGCCGGCCGGGGCGCGCCGGGATCGAGGTCCTGGGCCCGGCCCCGGCGCCCCTGGCGCGCCTGCACGGCCGCTTCCGCTGGCACCTGCTGCTGCGCGCCCGCGAGCGCGAGGAGCTGGTGGGGCTGGCGCGCGCTCTCCCGTTGCCGCCCTGGCCGCGTCGGGGCGAGGCCATGATCACCCTCGACCCGGACCCGCTGAGCCTCCTCTGAGCCGCGGCGGCCGTTTGCGCCGGCGGTCGCGATGTTTTAGTGTTTGTAACGGTTATGGGCGAGGGAGGACGCGGGCGACTGCTCGAGATCCGCACCGTCGGCGACCCGGTGCTGCGGCGCAAGGCCAAGCCGGTGCGCAACGTCAACCGGGCCGTCCGCGCGCTGCTGGACGACATGCTGGCGACGATGTACGCCGCCGACGGGGTCGGCCTGGCCGCGCCCCAGGTGGGCGTCAGCAAGCGGATCATCGTCATCGACGTGGGCGACGGCCCGGTGGAGGTGATCAACCCCGAGATCGTCTCGGCCGAGGGGGAGGAGTCGGGCACCGAGGGCTGCCTGAGCGTGCCGGGGAAGGCGGGGGAGGTGCGCCGGGCCGCCAGGGTGCGGGTGACCGGCCTGGACCGCACCGGCCGCCGCGTGTGGCACGAGGCCGAGGGGCTGCTGGCGCGGGCCTTCCAGCACGAGATCGACCACCTGGACGGCATCCTCTTCACCGATCGGGCCGACCGGGTGTGGGACGTCCCCCCGGAGACCACGCTGCGCATCGTCTTCTTCGGCACGCCGGAGTTCGCCGTGCCGGTCCTGGAGGGGCTCGTCGCTGCCGGCTGCCGGCCTGTGGCCGTGGTCACCCGCCCCGACCGGCCCCGCGGCCGGGGGCTCAGGACCGGGCCGTCCCCCGTCAAGGAGGCCGCCCTGCGCCTGGGCCTGCGCGTGCTCGAGCCCGAGCGGCTCAAGGACCCCGCCTTCCTCGAGGAGCTGGCGGGGCTGCGCCCCGACGTCATCGTCACCGTGGCCTACGGCCGCCTGGTGCCGCCGCAGGTCCTGGCCTTGCCGCGCCGGGGCGCGTACAACGTCCATCCCTCCCTCCTGCCCCGCTACCGCGGCCCGGCGCCCGTCCACCGGGCGCTGCTGGACGGCGCCGAGCGCACCGGCGTCACCGTCATCCACATGACGGAGGAGCTGGACGCCGGCGACATCGTCCTGCAGCAGGAGGTGCCCGTCGCCCCCGAGGACGACCGCGGCGCCCTCGAAGCGCGCCTCGCCGAGGTGGGGACGGAACTGCTGCTGCGGGCGCTAAGGCTGGTGGCCAGCGGGGAGGTGCCCCGGCGGCGGCAGGACCCGGCCGGCGCAACCTACGCGCCGGCGCTCACCCCGGCCGAAGAGGTGATCGACTGGACGCGGCCGGCGGGCGCCATCGTGAACCAGGTGCGCGCCCTGGCGCCCGCGCCGGGCGCCCGCACCAGCCTGGCGGGCCGGGTGCTCAAGATCCTGCGCGCCGAGGCGGAGGACGCGGCCCCCACCCCGGCCGCGCCGGGCACGGTGGTGGCGCTGAGGCCCGGCGCGGGCTTCGTGGTGGCCGCCGGCGAGGGCGCGGTGCTGGTGCGGCGGGTCAAGCCGGCGGGAGGCCGCGAGATGGAGGCGGCCGACTTCCTCAACGGCCACCCGCTCCGGCCCGGCGACCGCCTGGGTTCATGAAGGCCCGGGAGCCCGGGCCCGTGCGGGCGCGCGAGCTGGCCCTGCGCGCCCTGTACCGGGTGGAGGTGGAGGGGCGTACGCCTCCCTGGCCCTGGAGGGGCTGTTCCGGCGCCACCGGCCTCCCCGGGAGGAGCGCGCCCTGGCCACCGAGCTCACGTACGGCGTCTGCCGCCGGCGCAACACCCTGGACTTCCTCCTGGAACGGTTCACCCGCCGCCCCCTGGCCGACCTCACCCCCTGGGTGCGCAACGCCCTGCGGCTGGGCGCCTACCAGCTCCGCTACCTGGACGGCGTGCCTCCGGCCGTGGCGGTGGACGCCTCCGTGGAGCTGGCCCGGCGCTACGGGCACGCCGGCACGGCCGCCCTGGCCAACGCCGTCCTGAGGGCTTTCGCCCGCGGCCACCGGGAGGTGGGGTTTCCAGACCCCGAGGCGGACCCGGTCGGCCACCTCAGCCTGGCCGAGTCCCATCCCCCCTGGCTGGTGCGCCGGTGGCTGGCGCGTTACGGCTTCGAGGACACCCGCGCTCTGCTGGCGTACGACAACGCGGCGCCGCCACTGGTGGTCAGGGCCAACGCCCTGCGGACGACGCCGCAGGCGCTGTTCGCCCGCCTGGCGTCGGAGGGGGTGGAGGCCAGGCCGGGGCGGTACCTGGCCGAGGCGCTCGTCCTGGCCGGCCACCCGGCGCTGGAGGAGCTGCCCTCCTTCCGCGCCGGGCTGTTCCAGGTGCAGGACGAGAGCTCCATGCTGGCCGCCCTGGTGGTGGACCCGCGGCCGGGCGAGCTGGTGCTCGACGTGGCCGCCGCCCCCGGGGGCAAGACGACCCACCTGGCGGAGCGCATGGCCGACCGCGGCCGGATCGTCGCCTGCGACCTCCACCCGGGGCGGCTGCGCCTGGTGGAGGAGAACTGCCGGCGCCTGGGCGTCACCTGCGTGGAGACCCTGGTGGCCGACGGGCGGGCGCTGCCCGAGCGGTTCGCCGGGCAGGCGGACCGGGTGCTCCTGGACGCCCCCTGCTCCGGGCTCGGCGTGCTGAACCGCCGGGCCGACGCGCGCTGGCGGAAGAGGGAGGAGGACATCGGCCGCCTGGCGGCGCTCCAGCGGGAGCTGCTGGACGCGGCGGCCCGCTGCGTCCGCCCCGGCGGCGTCCTGGTCTACACCACCTGCACCACCGAGGCGGAGGAGAACGAGGAGGTGTGCCGCGCCTTCCTGGAGACGCACCCCGGCTTCGCCCCCGAGGGCCTGGAGCCCTTCCTGCCCCCGGCCCTCGCGACCGAGCCCGGCGCGGCGGCGGGGCACCTCCAGTTGCTCCCCTTCCGCCACGGCGTCGACGGCTTCTTCGTCGCCCGCTTCCGCCGCCGGGCCTGAAGGCCGGGCGCATGGGCGCCCCGCCGGCGGGACAGACTGGCGCGCGTGAGGGCCCTGCCGCGCGAGCCCGGGTTGCGCGCCGTGTTGCTCGTCTTCCTCCTGAACCGCCTGGCGCTGGAGGCGGTGGGGTGGATCGCCGGCCTGCGCGTGCCCGGGGGGCTACCGCCCCAGCCCTTCCCGCGCCCCGCGGCCCCGCTCGCCCTCGACATGTGGATCCGCTGGGACTCCCAGTGGTACCTGGAGATCGCCCGCCGGGGGTACTGGCTCCAGGACGGGAGGCCGGCACCGCAGGTCTTCTTCCCCCTCTACCCGCTGCTGACGCGCGCCCTGGCGCCCCTCTTCGGCGGCCAGCTCCACCTGGCCGGGCTCTTCCTCAGCAACGCCGCCTTCCTCGCCGGGCTCGTCCTGTTCTATGCCCTGGTGCGCGAGCGCTGGGGGCGGGAGGCGGCCACCCGGGCGGCGGGTTACCTGGTGATCTTCCCGGCGTCCTTCTACTTCTCCGCCGTGTACACGGAGGGGCTCTTCCTCTCCCTGGCCGTCGGCTCCTTCCTGGCCGCCGCGCGCGGCCGCTGGCTGGCGGCGGGGCTCCTGGGCATGGGCGCCGCCCTCACCCGCAACCTGGGGGTGCTCCTGTTCCCGGCCCTGGCCTGGGAGGCGCTGGCGCGGCGGAGCACGGCGGCGGAGCGCGCCCGGGCGCTCTTGGCGCTCCTCCTCATCCCGGCCGGCTTGGCGCTCTACATGGGTTACCTCAAGGTCACCACCGGGGATCCCTTGGCCTTCGTGCACGCCGAGGAGCGCTGGGGGCGGACGGTGGCGCCCCCCTGGCGGGGCCTGGCCCAGGCGGTCGCCAACGTGGTGCGCCAGCCCCCGCCCGCGCCCCGCACGCCGGGGCGCTACGTCAACGCCTACCGCCCCTGGAACAGCCGCCTCTACAGCTCCCTCGACCTGGCCGCCTTCGCCCTCTTCGGCGTCCTGGCGCTCGCGGCCTGGCGGCTGGGCGTGCCGGGAGGACAGCTCGTCTTCCTGGTCGCCGGGCTCCTGCTCCCCGTCTCGGCCCCGGCCCTCGGTTCCATGACGCCGCTGCCCAGCATGTGGCGCTACGTGGCCGTGCTCTTCCCCGGCTTCATCGCCCTGGCCCTGCTGGCGCGCCATCCGGCCCTGGACCGGGCGGTGTGGGCGGTCTTCCCGGTCCTGCAGTCCCTGTTCTTCGTCCTGTTCACGACCTGGAACTGGATCGCCTGAGGGACTCCGGCCGGCCGCCGGCCCGCCGCAGCGCCGCGAAGGCCAGCAGGGCCAGGACCTGGGCCGCGACGGAGAACAGGATCACGTAGGCCGCCGACGCCTCGTAGAGCAGGCCCATCAGGGCGCTGCCGGCGAACCACGCCGCCCCGTAGGCCGCGTTGAAGAGGCCATAGGCGCCGCCCCTGGCCGCCGGCGGGGTCAGGTCGGCCACGGCGGCGCGCGCCACCGTCTCGTGCACGCCCAGCACCGCCCCCCACAGGACGGCGCCGGTCCAGGCCGCCGCCGGCGACCCTCCGAAGGCGAGGATGCTGGCCGGGACGGTGCCCAGGGGCAGGGCCAGGAGGACTGCCGCACCGACGCGGTCGTAGAGCCGGCCGGCCGCCAGCGCCGCCAGGGCGTCGGCCCCCATGGCCAGGGCGAAGGCCAGCGGGATGGCCGGGTCCTCCAGCAGGCCGCGGGCCTTGAAGTGGTACGAGATGAGCTGGAAGTGGGCGAAGCCGGCCACGGACAGGGCCGTGAAGGCGAGATAGAGCCGGAACTCCCGACCCGGCCGACTGCCGGACCGCTCTGCGCCCGCCGTCGTGCCGGGCGTCTCGAAGGCGGCCGGGGCGGGGAAGAGGAGGCGGGCGGCGGCCAGGGCGGCCAGGGCCAGCAGGGCCGGTATCGCCAGGGCCGCGAACGCCCGCCGGTACCCCTCGCCGGTCAGCAGGGCGGCGGCCACCAGGAGCGGGCCGGCCACCGCGCCGATCTGGTCGAGCGCCTCGTGGAGCCCGAAGCCGAACCCTCGCCCCACCTGGCGCGCGGCGAAGGAGAGCAGCACATCCCTGGAGGGCGCGCGCACGGCCTTGCCCAGGCGCTCCGCGACGATGAGCGCCGCGGCCACCTCCCAGCTGCCGGCCAGGGCCAGGAGAGGCACCGCCAGCAGGTTGACCGCGTAGCCGACGCCCGTCAGCAGCCAGTAGCGACGGAGCCGGTCGGCCAGGAGCCCCGACGCCAGCCTCACGGCGTACCCGGCGACCTCGCCCAGGCCGGCCACGACGCCCACGGCGGCGGCGCTGCCCCCCAGGGTCAGCAGAAAGGGCCCCTGGCTGCTCCGAGCCCCTTCGTAGGTCATGTCCGCGAAGAGGCTCACCACACCCAGGAGGATGACGAACCGCAGCGCCCGCGCCCTTGCGTCCCCCGCGTTCTCCGCCCCGCGCGCCACCGCCCGCGCCCCCTTCGTCCCGCCGCCCGCACCCGGGCTTCTGCGCGGCTCCCCTCCATGATACTGGCGTGATAACCGCCCGATCCAGCCATCGACGATGCTGCCCTGCGCGAGACCTGCGAGGCCACAGGCTCGCTACCGCCGGTTTCGGCGGGGCAGCATGCCCCAGGACAGGGTCAATATCCCACGTTTCGTTGGACCGGGTCAAAATCATGTAATCGCAATCCAGGAACCGTCATCGGGTCGCCGCCTTGCCGACGAAGAACTGCGGCGTTCCTGCCACACGGCGATCCGTCGTTTCCGCCCGCCCCAGGCGCCGTCATCCTCCAAGCGGAAATAGGCCTGTTCTTATGTTGCTGAATACCCCTGGGGGTAGGGCACGGGGAATCATTGGGGCACAACGTATATTTAGTCCTTTAATAAGTTAAACGATTAAACTATCCTAATGGAGCCTCGCATCGGTGATGAACCCCCAGACCCTCGCCTGCCGCTGCCGTGAGGAGGGGCCAGATGCGCTTTTCGATCTTTACCGGGTATGATGGAGCCTGGGCTATTGACCCCGCCCTGGCACGCGCTGTCAGTTTTCAGGGTGGTGCAGGGGCCGTGCACCTCCACCCCATCTTGGCGCCGCCCCAGGTCATCCGGGCTGCCGGGCGCTACCCGCGCTCGAGGGTCTCGAGGAACTCGTTCAGGTGCTCGCGAACCCGCCGGGCGTGCTGGCGACACAGCATCACCACCCCTTGGCGCGTGTGCCAGAAGATCTCGCCGCACCGCCGGCAGCCGGGGATGGAACAGGCGAGCGGGTTCCCGGACGCCTGCTGGCTGGACACGTGGACGGCGGGCAGCCTCCGGCGGCGGTGCAGCAGGCGGCGGACCCAGGGGTCGTCCGCCGCTACGTACAGGAGGACGCAGACGATCACCAGAACGACGACGACGGTGTGGGCGACGACGAAGACCGCGGCTGCCGTGGGAAGCTCCGACAGACCCACTCCGACCCCCTCCCGGTGTGCTGTATATTGTAGCACCCCTCTGTGAGATTGAGTCCAGTTATCGCCGCCAACCCGTCGGGGAGGCGCCCGGACGGCCCGGCCGCCCCCGCACCCGGTTCCGTTAAAGGGGCCACCGGCGGTAGAGGAAGGCCACGCCGGCGGCGATCAAAAGGCAGCCGGCGAGCTGGGGCGCGGAGAGCGGCTCGCGGAAGAGGAGGTGGCCAGCCAGGGGCACGAGGACGAAGTTGAGGCTCAGGAAAGGGTAGGCGACGGAGAGGGGCAGGCGCGAAAGGGCCTGCAGCCAGAAGAGGGTGCTCGCGGCGTAGGCCAGGGCGCCCAGGACGACGAAGGGAGAGGCCAGGGCGGTCGGCAGGGGCGCGCCGCCGCGCACTCCCAATTTGAACAGCACCTGCCCCAGGGCACCCAGGGCCACCGAGGCCAGGAGCGCCGCGACCGGCATTCAGCAGGCACGCTCCTGCCTGAGCGCCCCGCAGAGGCGGAACAGCTCGCCGAACGCCTTGAGGATCACGTCGGGCCGGGCGCCGGTGGCCCTGCCCCCGTTCCTGGGATAGTGGTTGACGCCGACCTGGACCAGGCGGCAGCCCCTGGCCCGCAGCCGCGCCAGCATCTCGGCGTTGATCGTCGCCCCCTCCGACTCGAGGCGGATGGCCGCCAGCGCGTCGCGGCGGTAGAGCTTGAAGGCGCAGTCGATGTCCCGGTAGGGGAGGCCCAGGAGGAGGCGGGTGAGGAGGTTCCAGCCGAAGGCGTTCACCCGCCGGAGCCACGGGTCCCGGCGGTGGAGGCGGTAGCCGAGCACGCCGTCGTGGTCCTCGATGAGGGGCAGCAGGCGCTCCAGGTCGCGGATGTCGAACTGGCCGTCGGCGTCCATGAAGAAGACCAGCCGGCCGCGGGCGGCAGCGAAGCCGCTGCGGAGGGCGGCGCCGTAGCCCCGGTTGACGGGATGGCGCACCACGCGCAGGCGGGGGTGGCGCGCGGCCCAGCGGGCGGCGATGGCGGGCGTCCCGTCGCGCGAGCCGTCGTCCACCACGATGACCTCGTGGTCGGGCACCGCCGAGGCCAGATAGGACGTCACCTCGGCCAGGGTCGCGTCGAGATTGACTTCCTCGTTGTAGGCCGGGAGCACGACCGAGAGTTGCGGTTCCCCTACCACGCCGGTGACACCCTTTGCAAGTTTGCCCGCCGCCCGCGGCGCCATGCGCGCCCGCGCGGCATGACGGCGCTCGCCACGGGGCAGGCTGCGAGCAGGAATCGCTCCTCCCGCCCGCGAAGCGTCTCTCAGGCACCGGGAGGGTCCCACCGGAGAGGGACGGGCGTGTCCAAGCAGAACTTGAAGGATCTGTCCCCGGCCGAACTGGCGGACTGGTTCGCCGCCCGGGGAGAGGCGCCGTACCGCGCACGGCAGGTCTTCCGCTGGCTCCACCGGCGCGCCGCCTGCTCCTTCGCGGAGATGACCGACCTGCCCGTGGGCCTGCGGGAACGGCTGGAGCGGGAGGCCACGCCCGGCTGCGCCCGCGTGGCGCGCCGGCAGGAGGACCCGCACGACGGGACCGTCAAGCTGCTCCTCGAGCTGGAGGACGGCGAGGCGGTGGAGACCGTCCGGCTCCGTTACCGTTTCGGGCACACGGTCTGCGTCTCCATACAGGTCGGCTGCCGCATGGGTTGCGTCTTCTGCGCCTCCACGGTGGGCGGGCTGGTGCGGAACCTGTCCGCCGGCGAGATGGTGGAGCAGGTGCTGGCGGCGCAGCGGGACCTGGGGGGGCGCGGGCGGGTCGGCCGCGTGGTGCTCATGGGCATCGGCGAGCCGCTGGAGAACTACGACGCGGTGGTCAAGTTCCTGCGGCTGCTGCACGAGCCGGCGGGGCTGGGCCTGAGCTACAGGCGCATGACCCTGTCGACCTGCGGCCTGGTGCCCGAGATCCGCCGGCTGGCCGGCGAGGGGATGCCCAGCAACCTGGCCGTCTCGCTGCACGCCCCGGAGGACGAGCTGCGCTCCCGCCTGATGCCCGTCAACCGGCGCTACCCCCTGGCGGACCTGCTGGCGGCCTGCGGGGAGTACGCCCGGCGCACGGGGCGGAGGGTGACCTTCGAGTACGCCCTCATCTCCGGCGTTAACGACGACCCGGAGCTGGCGCGCTCGCTGGCCCGACGCCTGGAGGGACTGGTCTGCCACGTCAACCTGATCCCGCTCAACCCGAGCGGGCGGGGATACGTCGCGTCGCCGCCGGAGAGGGTGGCGGCCTTCCGCGCCGCGCTCGAGAGGGCCGGCGTGCCGGTGACCGTGCGCCGCGAGCTGGGGACCGGGATCGACGCGGCCTGCGGGCAACTGCGCCGGGCGGCGCGGGCCGGGAGGGGGAGCGGGACGTGCGGGTGAGCGTGGCCAGCCACGTGGGGCTGGTGCGGGAGCGGAACGAGGACGACTTCTGCGTCTGGCGTCCTCCCGGACGCCCGGAGCTCGCCCTCTTGGCCGTCGCCGACGGGATGGGGGGGCACCGGGCCGGCGAGGTGGCGAGCGCCCTGGCCCTGGCCACCCTGCGGTCCCACCTGGAAAGGGAACTGGCGGGCGAGGGGGCGGGCGACCTGGGCGCGCTGCTGGCCGAGGGGATCCTGGCCGCCAACCGGCAGGTGTATGAGCGGGCGCGGCGACACCCGGAACTGCGGGGCATGGGGACGACGGTCACCGCCGTGCTCCTGGCGGGGCTCGACCTCTTCCTGGGCCATGTGGGAGACAGCCGGGCCTATCTGGTGCGCGGCGACGGCATCGTGCGGCTCACCAGCGACCACTCGGTGGTCGGCCAGATGGTCGACCGCGGCCACCTGACGGAGACGGAGGCCCTCAGCCATCCCCAGCGGCACGTCCTCACGCGCGCCCTGGGGGTGGAGCGGGGCACCGAGGTGGACACCGGCCGGGAGCGGCTGAGGCCGGGGGACGTCCTGGTCCTGGCCACGGACGGGCTGACCAGCCTGGTCTCGCCCGAGGAGATCGCCGGCGAGGTGCGCGGGTCGGGCGACTTCCTCTCGCTGGCCTGCCGGCTGGTGCGCCTGGCCAACGAGCGGGGCGGGCATGACAACGTGACGGTCGTGCTGGCGGAAGTGTGACGCAGGGGGAAGGCGGATTGTCCGGGCGGTTGCTGAACGGCAGGTACGAGCTCCTGGAGCGGCTGGGCGTGGGCGGCATGGCCGTGGTGTACCGGGCGCTAGACACGCGCCTCGGCAGGACGGTCTCCGTGAAGGTCCTGCGCGAGCAGTACGCCGGCGACGCCGAGTTCCTGGAGCGCTTCCGGAGGGAGGCCCAGGCGGTGGCCAGCCTCTCCCACCCGAACATCGTGTCCATCTACGACGTCGGCCAGGACGGCGAGACCCACTTCCTCGTCATGGAGTACGTCGAGGGGGAGAGCCTGAAGAAGAGGCTGGAGCGGCAGGGGCCCCTGCCCCCGGCCGAGGCGGTGGACATCGCCCTGCAGATCCTCGAGGCCCTGGAGCACGCCCACCTGAAGCGGGTGATCCACCGGGACATCAAGCCGCACAACATCCTCCTCACCGGGGACGGGCAGGTGAAGGTCACCGACTTCGGGGTGGCGCGGGCGGGCGTGCAGGGCACGCTGATCCACACGGGAGCCATCGTCGGCTCGGCCCACTACCTCTCGCCGGAGCAGGCGCGGGGCCGGCCGGTGGACGCCCGCTCCGACCTCTACTCCCTGGGCGTGCTGCTCTTCGAGATGCTCACCGGGCGGGTGCCCTTCCAGGGCGACGACCCGCTGGCGGTGGCGCTCAAGCACATCCAGGAGGAGCCTCCGCCGGTGCGCGCCCTCAACCCGGCAGTGCCGGCCGCCCTGGAGAGGGTGGTGGCGCGGGCCCTGGCCAAGGACCCGAGCCAGCGGTACCAGTCGGTGGCCGAGTTCCGCGCCGACCTGCGCGCCTGGCAGCGCTCGGGGGCGACCGCGCCGATCCCCGGGCCCGGGCCGGGGTCGCGAGCGCCCCAGGTCCCGGACGGGCCGGCGGCCGGCGCCCCGCCGGACACCATGGTGGTGCGCGGGCGCCTACTGGACGAGGCGCTCGGCAGCGCCGATCCGCCGGCCCCCCAGCCGCGGCGCTCCCCGGCGCGCACCGCGGCCGTCGGGCTGGCGGTGCTGCTGGTGCTGGCCGCGGCGGTGGGATACGCGTACTACGCCTTCCTCCGCTGGTTCGAGGTGCCGACGGTGCGGGTCCCGGACGTGGTCGGCCTGTCCCTGTCCGAGGCGCAGGACCGCCTCGAGACCGCCGGACTCGGCTGGGAGGTGGTGGCCGAGCGGTTCGACCGGCAGGTCCCCGCCAACCACGTCATCGAGCAGAGGATCGCCGCGGGGGAGGAGGTCAAGCGCGGCCGCCGGGTGGGCCTGGTCATCTCCCGCGGGCCGGAGCTGGTGCAGGTGCCCGTCGTGACCGGCCGGCACCGGCTGGAGGCGCGCACCCTTCTGGAGAACCTCGGCTTCGCCGTGGAGGAGACCCAGCAGCACGACGAGGCCGTGCCCGCGGACTACGTGATCGAGCAGAACCCCAGGGGTGGCACGCTGGCGGAGCAAGGTACCACTGTCTTCCTGAGGGTGAGCCAGGGGCCGCCCCCTCCCCCGTTCAACATGCCGAACCTGATCGGCAGCACCCGGGACGACGCGCTGCGCCTCCTGGCCGAGGCGGGACTCCGGCCCGGCGTGGTGCGGACGGCTCCGGCCGGCTTTCCCGCCGGGGTGGTGGCCGCCCAGGAGCCCGTGCCCGGCACGGTGGTGCGGGTGGGGGAGGCGGTGGACCTGGTGGTGAGCTCGGGTTGCATCGCCACGGCGAGGCGCGTGGTCCCGGTGCCGGGACCCGGGGCGCACCAGGTCCGCGCCCTGCTGGTGGACCGTCTCGGAGAGAGGGTCATCTACGAGGCGACCCACGGGCCGGAGGAGCAGGCCGCCTTCGACGTCTGCTGGGACGGCACGGCAGCCCGCCTGCTCATCTTCCTTGACGGGGAGCTGTTCAGCCAGGAGGTGCTGGCGCCTTGAGGCGGCCTTCACGTCCGACGAGGGTCGTGAATATGCTGGAACGCGCGGGGTGGTGGCCGCCATGGGCTACTGGGGGCGGCAGATGCTCTCCTACGAGGCCAGGCAGTTCCTGCGCCGGGCGGTGGGCGCCGGCATGGTCCTCACCGGTCTGGCGGTGACGCTGCGCTACCTGCCCGCCTGGCTCTGGCTGGTCGCGGCAGGCTCCCTCACCGCCTGGATGGGGGTCCGCCTGCTGCGCGACCACTGAGAAGGGGGTGACGCGGGGTGCGGTTCATGGTCATCAAGCTTCCCGCCTTCCTCGGCGCGCTCGTCCGGCCCTTCCTCGGCCTGGGCCGCCGCAAGGCGTGAGCGTCCCGCCCCGCCTCAGACGGCCCGGCTCACCCGGCCGGACTTCAGGCAGGTGGTGCACACGTAAATCCGGCGGGCGGTCGACCCGACCATGACCTTCGCCCGCTGCAGGTTCACGTGCCAGCGGCGCTTGGTGTGCCTGTTGGAGTGGCTCACGGCGTACCCGGCGTTCGGACCCCGGCCGCAGACCTCGCACCTGCGCGACATGGCCTTTCCCTCCTCCGCCCTTGCCCTGGCCGCGGCGACGCGCGGCACGAGCGTCATTATACCACCGTTTCAACCACCGAGCGTCGTGGCCGGCACGGAGAGGAGCGGGTTTCCGCTTACGGTTTCTCTCCACGGCGCCACCAGAGCAGGACGGCGAGGAGGGCCACCGCGCCGCCGGAGACCAGTCCCAGGTTGAACCACGGGACGGCCGCGTTCCAGGCGGCGTCGGCGCCGAAGGTGGAGAGGGAGATCGCGCTGCCCACGGCGGCCAGGAGCAGGCCGCCGAGATAGGCGCCCAAGGCCACTAAGACCGCCGAGACGACCAGGGCCACGAACCTGTCACGCATAGCTGGTTTCCCCTTTCCTATCAAAACAATCCGCCTCGAACAAAATTATACGATAAGGGGTGGCGGCGAGCAGGAGAAATGCTGGCAGGAATACGCCGTCCCGCGCCTAATGTTTCCGGCGTGACGGCGCGTCATGGAAGGGAGAGGGGCGATCCCGGGCTGCCCGCGGCCGGGTCCGGCTTGGATACGCCCGTCCAGTTCCTCAAAGGGGTGGGACCCGCCCGCGCCGCCGACCTCGGACGCCTGGGCATCGCCACCGTCGGCGACCTGATCCGCCACCTGCCGCGCCGCCACGAGGACCGCAGCCGGATCAAGCCCATCGCCGCCGCCTGCCCCGGCGCGGTGGAGACGGTGCGGGGGCGGGTCCTGCACGTCCAGGAGGTGCGCCCCCGGCGGGGGCTGACCCTCACCAAGGTTGCCATCACCGACGACAGCGCCGTCCTCACCGGCGTCTGGTTCAACCAGCAGTACGTCAAGCGGCTCTTCCGCCCGGGCCAGACGGTCATCCTCACCGGCAAGGTGGAACGGGGCTACGGCGGCCTGCAGATGCACGCCCCTGAGCATGAGATCCTGGACGGTGACGACCTGCTGCACGCGGGGAGGGTGGTGCCCGTCTACCCGGCGGGGGCCGGTTTGAGCCAGCGCTACCTCCGGTCCCTCATCAAGGCGGCCGTCGATCGCTTCGCCCCCCTGATGCCCGAGCCGCTGCCCGCCGAGCTGCGTCGCCGGCTGGGGCTGCTCCCGGCGGCGGACGCCTGGCGGGCCATCCACTTCCCGGAGGATGCCCGGGCGCTGGAGGAGGCGCGGCGGCGCCTGGCCTTCGAGGAGCTCTTCCTGTTGCAGGTGGCGCTGGGGCTGGTCCGCGCCGGGGTGCGGCGGGAGGAGAAGGGTTTCCGGCACGCCCCGGACGGGGACCTGAGCCGCCGCTTCCGCAACAGCCTCCCCTTCGCCCTCACCCGCGCCCAGGAGCGGGTGATCGCCGAGATCGCGGCCGACATGGAAGGGCCGTATCCCATGAACCGGCTGGTCCAGGGCGACGTGGGCTCGGGCAAGACGGTGGTGGCGGCGGCCGCCCTGGTCAAGGCGGTGGAGAGCGGCTTCCAGGCGGCGCTCATGGCCCCCACGGAGATCCTGGCGGAGCAGCACTACCTGCGCCTGCGCCGGCTGCTGGCGCCCCTGGGCGTCGGGGTCGGGCTGCTCACGGGGGGGCTGGCGCGCGAGGAGCGGGAGGCGGTCCTGTTCAGCCTGCGCGGCGGCCACCTGCAAGTGGTGGTGGGCACCCACGCCCTCATCCAGGAGGGGGTGGAGTTCCGGGCCCTGAGCCTGGTGGTCACCGACGAGCAGCATCGTTTCGGGGTGCGCCAGCGGGCGGCGCTCCAACGGAAGGGGATGCGCCCGCCGGGAGAGGGGGGACGGCCGCTGATCCCCGACGTGCTGGTGATGACGGCCACCCCCATACCGCGCACCCTGGCCCTCACCCTCTTCGGCGACCTGGACGTCTCGGTGATCGACGAGCTGCCGCCCGGGCGCCAGCCGGTGATGACGAAGGTGGTGTCGGAACGGGAGCGCGGCAAGGTCTACGGCTTCGTCCGCGAGCAGGTGCGCGCCGGGCGCCAGGCCTACGTCGTGTGCCCCCTGGTGGAGGAGTCCGAGGCCGTGGAGGCGGCGGCGGCGACGGCTTGGGCCGAGCGCCTGCGCCGGGCGCTGCCGGAGTTCCGTGTCGGCCTCCTGCACGGCCGGCTGCGGCCCCAGGAGAAGGAGGCGGTGATGGAGGCCTTCCGGGAAGGCGAAATCCAGATCCTGGTGGCGACGACGGTGATCGAGGTGGGGGTGGACGTGCCCAACGCCACAGTCATGGTCGTGGAGGGGGCCGACCGCTTCGGCCTGGCGCAGCTGCACCAGCTCCGCGGCCGGGTGGGCCGGGGCGAGCACCGTTCCTACTGCTTCCTGGTGGCGGACCAGGCGAGCGAGGAGGCCAGGCAGCGCCTGCAGGTGCTCGAGCGGAGCCAGGACGGCTTCGCCGTGGCGGAGGAGGACCTGACCCTGCGCGGCCCGGGCGAGCTCTTCGGCACCCGCCAGCACGGGCTGCCCGACCTGGCCGTGGCCAACCCGGTGCGCGACCTGCCGCTCCTGGAGCTGGCCCGTAAGGAGGCGTTCGCCCTCCTGGAGGCCGACCCCGCCCTGG
>JBBIPI010000022.1:0-16715 GCA_037442985.1 Clostridiales bacterium | reverse complement strand
CGCGTCGCGGTCGTCGGCCGGGCCGTGCGGGGGTGGTCGTACGGGGAGCGGGTCGAGGTCCGCGGGCTGCTGCGGGGCCCGCGCGGAGCGCGTGAAGAGGCGACGCTGCTGCGGCGGGGTGCGGCGTTCGTCCTGGAGGCGCGGGAATCCCTGCGGCTGGGGGGACGTGGCGGAGCGCGGATCGTCGCCCTCGCCCGCGGGCTGAAGGAGAAGCTGGAGGGGGTGTTCCGCGCCACCCTCCCGCCGGAGGCCGCCGGGATGCTGGCCGGCTTGGTCCTCGGCGACCGGTCCGGGCTGGCGCGCGGGCTGTCCGACGACTTCCGGCGCGCAGGCCTGGCCCACGTGCTGGCCGTCTCGGGGCTCCACGTCGGATTCGTCGCCGGCGCCCTGCTGGCCGCCCTGCGGCCGCTGCGGCTCGGGCCGTGGGGGCGCACCGCGGCGCTCCTGCCGGCGCTGAGCCTGTACGCCCTGGTCACGGGGGCGGCCGCACCGGTGGTGCGGGCGACCCTCATGTTCGCCGCGGGACTGGTGGGGCGCTGCCTGGGGCGGCCCGGCACGGGCGGGCAGCCGCTCGCCCTCGCCTTCTGCGCCATGGTGGTCGGGCGGCCGTCGTGGCTCTTCGACCCCGGTTTCCAGCTCTCCTTCGCGGCCACGGTCGGGATCTTCCACGGGGCGCCGCGCCTGCTGGCGGTGCTGCGGGGAGTGGCGCCCGGCCTGCCGCCCTGGCTGGGCGAGGGTCTGGCCGTCACCCTGGCCGCCCAGGCGGCCACCCTTCCCCTGGTCGTTCACTACTTCGGAGCCGTGTCACCGGTCGCGCCGCTGGCCAACCTGGCGGTGGTGCCCCTGGTCGGCCTGGCCGTGCCCCTGGGGTTCGCCGCCGGCCTGGCCGGGCTGGTGGCCGAGCCGGTCGCCTGGTTGGTCAACCGCTTCACCGGCCTGCTGTTGGCGGTCACCGCCGAGCTGGTCCACTGGTTCGCCGGCTGGCCCGGCGCCTCCCTCGCTCTGCCGCGCCTCCCGCCGTGGGCCGTTACCCTCTGCTATGCCGTCCCCGCCCTGTGGTGGCTGCGTGGCCGGATCAAGGCCGGAGGGGGTAGAATGGGTCTGAGCCGCTCCGAGGGTTGAGGGCTGGGGGGTGGCGCCGCTGCCGCAGGGCGGGGACGATGTCGACGTATTGCGGGAGATCGCCGCGGGCCAGGTGGCGCCCGCCTACCTGGTGCACGGGCCCGACCGGGTGCGGCACGAGGAAGTGCTCGGGGCCTTGCGGCAGCGGCTGCTGGCGCCGGTCCTGGGCGTGCTGGACGAGACGGTGGTGGAAGGTGAACCCACGGCGGTCTCCGCGGTGGTGGAAGCCGCCTCCGTCCCCTCCTTCGGGGGCGGTAGGCGGCTGGTCGTGGTGCGCGCCGATCCCCTCTTCCGGGCGGACGCCGAGGCGGCCCAGGCGCAGGCCGAGCTGGCGGCCTTCCTGGAGCATCCGCCCCCTTCCGCCTGCGTCTTGCTGCTCACGGAGCACGAGGTCCCGGCGTCGAACCGGCTGCTGGCGGCCGTCCGGAAAGCGGGCAGGGTGGTGTCCGCCAGGCGCCCCGGACCGCGGGAGCTGGCAGCCTGGCTACAGGCGGAGGCCAAGGCCAGGGGCAAGGTCCTGCCGCCGGTGCTGGCGGACTTCCTGGTGCAGCGCTGCCAGTCGGAGCGGCTGCTGCTGCGCAACGAGCTCGAGAAGCTTTGCGCCTATGCGGGCGACCGGCGTGAGTTGGCGCGTGAGGACGTTCTGGCGGTGGTGGGCAAGAGCAGGGAGGAGCGGGTCTTCGACCTGGTGGACGCCGTGCTGGCGGGACGCGCCGGGCAAGCCACGGACCTCCTCCGCGACCTACTGCGCCAGGGGGAGTCTCCCCTGGGTATCCTGGCCCTCCTGGCGCGCCAGTACCGCCTGATCTGGCAGGCACGGCGCGCGCGCAACCCAGGAGAACTGGCGCGGATGCTGTCGTTGCACCCGTACGCCGCCGAGAAGGCCTGGCGCCAGGCGCGCGTGCTGGGTGAAGGGGAACTGGCCGCCGCGCTTCAGGCGATCCTGGAGGCCGAGAAGGCCATCAGGAAGGGGGCGCTGCCGCCGGAGGTCGCCCTGGAGCTGGCGTGCGTGGTCCTCGCCGTCAGGCGCCCTGGGCGCGCGCCAGGTCCCGAGCGAGGCGCGACTTCCGCCGGGCCGCGGCGTTGGGGTGGATGACCCCGACCTTGGCGGCCTTGTCCAGAAGGCTCGTCGCCCGGGCGAAGGCAGCCTTGACCCTCTCCAGATCCCCCGACGCCACCGCCTCGCGGAACCGGCGGATGGCGGTGCGGAACCGGGAGCGGATCATCCTGTTGTGCAATGTCCGGCGCTCGGTCTGGCGGATGCGCTTCTTGGCCGAGCGGGTGTTGGCCATCGCTCCCACCTCCGGCGGGGATTGTAGCAGACCGGCGCCGGCGGCGACAAGCGGCGGCGCGCATAGCTCGCTGGGCGCGCGGGCAAGTTATGGGACGAGTTCGCAAGAGGCTGGTGAGTGACCCTCCATGCTCGGGCTCATCGTCCGCTTCGTCGTGGCCGCGCTGGTGCTGCTCTTCCTGGGCTTCCTCCTGCCGGGGTTCGAGGTCGCCGGCTTCCTCAACGCCCTCCTGGCCGCCATCGTCATCGCCGTCCTCGGCTTCCTGGTGGAAGCGGCCTTCGGGAAGAGGATCTCGCCCTACTCGCGCGGCCTGGTCGGCTTCCTGGTGGGTGCCGCCGTCATCTACGGGGCCCAGTTCCTGGTGCCCACCATGCGCGTCTCCGTGGGGGGCGCGCTTCTGGCGTCGCTCATCATCGGCATCATCGACGCCTTCGTCCCCACCGAGCTGCGGTAGGGCCGCCCCGGGCCGAGGGGCGGGAGGCATGCAGCGCCGGGCGGCGTCATAGCCTTCTGAGGGGTGCCGGGGTCTGGCACCCCGGGACGGTCATGCGCGCGCGCCGCAAGCGGTTGTCCTGGCGGCTACTGCTCCTCTACCTCGCCCTCCTGTGGCTGTCCCTCGCCCTGCTGCTGAGCCGACCGGCCGGGCCGCGGCCGCCCGGCTCGGGGGAGAGGGCGGTGCCCGCGTTAGCCGAGCGCGCCGCGGGCGGCACGGGGGAGGTGGCGCCGTCGTGGCCGGACCACCTCTTGCGCCTGGGCCTTCCCCTGCTCGACGTCTACGACCTCCCCCCTCTCTGGGACCTCGGGGACGCGGGCAGGCTGCTGTCAGAGGTGTTTCCCCTCCGCATCCTGAGGGCGCAGATGCCCGTCCTGGCCCTGGTCGATCCCGGAGGCGGGGAGGGCGAGGATCTCCCGCCGGACGCCTGGACCCCCCTGCCGCTTCCCTACGTGGCTCCCGAGGCGGGCGGCACCCTGGCGCCGCCGCGGCCCGTCCCGACGCCGGCCCATCCCCTCGTCATCGTCTACCATACGCACGCCCACGAGGCGTTCACGCCCTCCCTCAGGGCTGCCGGGCTCCCCGCCGACAGCCCGTACAGCGGGGACGAGCGGCTCAACATCATCCGCGTGGGCGAGGAACTGGCCCGCGCGCTCCAGGAAGAGCACGGCATCCCGACGCTCCACCTGCGGACGCCCTTCGACGCCGAGGGCCTGACCGGCGCCTACATGGAATCCGAGCAGGGCGTCCGGGAGGCCATGGCGCGCTACCCCTCCGCGCGGGTGCTGCTGGACGTCCACCGTGATTCCACCGGCAGGGAGGCGACGGTGACGGTGGTGGACGGCAAGCCGGTGGCGCGGGTCCTCTTCGTGGTCGGCAAGGGGAATCCCCACCTGCCGAACCCGCACTGGGAGAGCAACCGGGCCTTCGGCGCCGCCATCGCCCGCGCCCTGGACACCCTGGTCACCCCGGATCCGCTCCCCGCCAGCTATGCCGGGACGCCGGGCCAGCGTTTCCCACCCCTGGTGCGCCAGCTCGCCGACGGCGACGGCGACCCCTGGACCTATGCCCGCGACGGGCGCTTCAATCAGCACCTGTCCCGGCGGGCGATCCTGATCGAGATCGGGGGGCCCGAGAACACCGTGCTGGAGGAACTGCGCAGCGCCCGCCTGGTGGCGCGGGCCGTGGCCCGGGTGCTCCAGGGAGATGGTACCTTCCGCGGACAGGCCGAATAGAATGGCTTTCGGACAGGGGGAAGGGGGGAGGAGGATGTTCGGCTATCGCGGCGGGGCCGAGGAGTTCGGCAATCTGGTGGGGTTTCCCCGCACGGGGACGCGGATCGTCTGGCTCCAGGACGAGCGCGGGGAGCGCCAGCGCGGCTACTACCCGAGCCAGGTCGGCCGGGTGCGGCGCCAGAATGAGCCCGCCTTCCCGGTGCACCCGGGTGCCGGGTTCCTCCGCACGGTTCTCTGGCCGTGACGGGCGGCGGGGCGGGAATCCCCGCCGGCCTTGACAGGCGAGCGGGCGCGGTCCTAGAGTTAGGGGCAGAGTCGAACGAGAGAACGCGATGCGGGGGAAAGAGGGGGCGCACCGGGCAGCAGAGAGCCGGACCCGCGGGCTGGAAGGTCCGGTTGCCGCAGGCGCCATCCGACCCACCCCTGAGGCGGGGGCGACGAGCCTACCCGGCTCCCGGCCGTTATCCCGGGGGGTCCGACCCGGCTGTTCCCGTCAACAGCGCCGGCCGGCGGGGCCGCGCGCGGCGGGACGGGGACGGCGGGCTGGACCACCGAGTAGGCCGCGGCTGCGCCCGGCGCAGCGCGGTCAAACACGGGTGGTACCGCGGGAGGAACCCTTCCGCCCTGTGGCGGGAGGGTTTTCTTCTTGATGGGGGACATGCGGAGGTGCGCCGTTTGGAGAGCGGAAGAAGAAGGGACTTCCTGCAGGGTGCCCGGCGGTTGGTCGTGAAGGTGGGCACCTCGACGGTGGCTCACGCCGACGGCAAGCCGAACTTCGGGCAGGTTGAGCAGGTGGTGCGGGGCATCGCCGACCTCTGGAACGAGGGGCGTCAAGTCCTGCTGGTGACGTCCGGCGCCATCGGCATGGGCGTCGGCCGCATGGGGCTCAAGGGCCGGCCCGAAGGGATGGCCGAGAAGCAGGCCCTGGCCGCCATCGGCCAGGCGCTGCTGATGCGCCTCTACGAGCGGTTCTTTGGCGAGTACGGCCGCGTCGTCGCCCAGATCCTGCTCACCCGCGAGGACCTGGAGGACCCGGTGCGGCGGGAGAACGCCCGCAACACCCTCGAGAAGCTGCTCGCCTGGGGGGTCGTGCCCGTCATCAACGAGAACGACACCGTGGCGGTGGAGGAGATCAACTTCGGGGACAACGACAACCTGTCCGCGCTGGTGGCGAGGCTGGTGGAGAGCGACCTCCTCGTCATCCTCACCGACATCGACGGGCTCTACACCGCCGACCCGCGCGCCGACGAGGACGCCGTCCGCCTCTCCATCGTGGACGAGATCACGCCGGAGATCGAGCGGGCGGCCGGTGGCACCGGGTCGGACCTGGCGCGCGGCGGCATGGGCAGCAAGCTGACGGCCGCCCGCCTGGCCGGGGAGGCCGGCATCCCGCTGGTGGTCGCGCCCGGCAACCGGCGCGGGGTGCTGCGCGACATCCTGGCCGGCGAGGACGTGGGCACGCTCTTCGTCGCTCCCGCGCTGAGGAGGACGGCGGGGTGAGCGCCGTGACGGTCGCCCTGGAGGAGATGGCGCGGCGGGCCCGGGCGGCGGCCCGGCGCCTGGGCCTGGCCGGGACGGACGAGAA
Organism: Clostridiales bacterium; assembly: GCA_037442985.1. GTDB lineage: Bacteria > Bacillota > Sulfobacillia > DYIH01 > JBBIPI01 > JBBIPI01. Next base: position 10,988 of record JBBIPI010000022.1, on the reverse strand, counting down.
GAATCGGGCCTTGGAGCTCATGGCGCGCCGCCTGGTGGCAGCGCAGGAGGAGATCCTGGCGGCGAACGGTCGCGACCGCGAGGAGGCGCGGGCGGCGGGCCTGAGCGGCCCGCTCCTCAAGCGCCTGTCCCTTGACGAGAAGAAGGTGCGGGCGATGGCTGCCGGCCTCGAGGCGCTCGCCGCCCTGCCCGACCCGGTGGGTGAGGGGGAGACCTGGCGGCGTCCCAACGGGCTGGTGATCACCAGGGTGCGCGTGCCGCTGGGCGTCGTGGGCATGATCTACGAGGCGCGCCCCAACGTCACCGTGGACGCTGCCGGCATCTGCGTCAAGACGGGCAACGCCGTCCTGCTGCGGGGCGGGAAGGAGGCGCTCCGCTCCAACACCGCCCTGGTGAGGGTGTGCCGGGCCGCCCTGGCGGAGGCCGGGCTGCCCGAGGACGCCGTCCAGCTGGTGGCCGACCCGGGCCGGGAGTCGGCGCGGGCCATGATGCGCCTCCACGGGTGGCTGGACGTGCTCATCCCCCGCGGGGGGGAGCAGCTGATCCGCACGGTGGTGGAGAACGCCACCGTCCCGGTCATCGAGACGGGCACCGGCAACTGCCACGTCTACGTGCACCGGGACGCCGACCTGGAGATGGCCCGGCGCATCGTGTTAAACGCCAAGCTGTCCAACCCGGCCGTCTGCAACGCGGCCGAGAAGCTTTTGGTCGACCGTCCTTTGGCGGCCTCCTTCCTGCCCGCCGTCCTCGACGACCTGGCCGCCGCCGGGGTCGAGGTGCGCGGCTGTCCGGAGACCTGCCGCCTCTGGCCCCGGGCCGTGCCGGCCACCGAGGACGACTGGGACCGGGAGTACCTGGACCTGATCATCGGCGTCCGGGTCGTCGACGGCCTCGAGGAGGCCATCGCCCACATCAACCGCCACGGCACCCGTCACTCGGAGGCCATCGTGACGCGGGACTACGACGCCGCCCGCCGCTTCGTGGAAGGGGTGGACGCCGCCGCCGTGTACGTCAACGCCTCGACCCGTTTCACCGACGGGGGCGAGTTCGGGTTCGGCGCCGAGATCGGCATCAGCACCCAGAAGCTGCACGCCCGCGGCCCCATGGGGTTGAGGGAGCTCACCACCACTAAATACGTGGTGCACGGCTCGGGCCAGGTGCGGGAATAGCCTAGTGGACCTCCTCGATCTGGAGGCGCCGTCCCCGCGCCCGCTCCGGCTCCGCCTTGGGCGCGCGCACCTCGAGCACGCCGTGACGGAAGGTGGCCCGCCCCTCCTCCGGGCGGATGGCCGCCGGCAGGGGCACCACCCGGTAGAAGCTGCCGAAGCGCCGCTCGCGGCGGTAGTACTCCTCCCCTTCTTCCCGCTCCTCGTGCCCCATCTCTCCCCGGAGGGTGACGGCGTCCTCCGTGAGCCGCACGTCCAGGTTGCCCGGCTCCACCCCGGGGAGCTCCGCCTTGACCACCACCTCGTCGGCCGTCTCGTACACGTCCACCGAGGGGGTCCAGGCGCCTCCGCGCCCCACGCCGAAGAGACGGCCAGGGAAGCCGAAGACACGGTCGAACTCGTCCCGGAGGCGGTTCACCTCTTCCCACGGGTCCCAGCGGATCAGGGTCATGTCCCACTCCTCCTTCGTTTTGGCTCGTCGCCGCCGTCTGTGCCGGCGCTTTAGCATGCCGCCGGGCAGGGGAGGCGATGCGTGGCAATCGCTGGTGGCGGATCCCTTTGACAGGACGTTGGCGTTGATGTAGATTGCGTCAGGACGGTACGCCGCGCGGGGGCAGATGGTGGCTGGTGTCGCCCGCGGTCTTCAAAACCGCCGGGGGGCGGTCTCCCGTCTCCGGTGGGTTCGATTCCCACCTGCTCCCGCCATTAGAGCCCCCGGGTTGGGTCTCCCCACAACCGTGTGCCCAGGTCCGAAGTCCTATTAGTGATAAAACCGTGGCCTGTATCATTCATAGCGCCGAAGGCCATGGTTTACGGCCGGGGGCGAGACGGCATGGATCGCCTGTCCGCAAGGCTCCAGACCCTGCTGGAAGTGAGCGGGATCATCAGCTCCAGCCTGCGCCTGGACCGCGTCCTGGAAGCGGTCATCGACCAGGGCATGCGGGCGCTGGAGGCCGAGGCCGGAACCGTCTGGCTGCTCGACCGCGAAGCCGACCGGCTCGTGCCCGTTGTCGCCTTGGGACCGAAGGGCGAGGCGGTCAAGCGGATGTGGCTCCGCCCGGGAGAGGGCATCGCGGGCACCGTCGTCGTCGAGAAGACGAGCTTTCTGGTGGAGAACGTCCGCCGGGTGCCCCAGTGGGCCGCCCGCTTCGACCAATCCAGCGGCTTCACCACCCGGTCGCTGCTGTGCGTGCCCCTGGTGTACCGCGACCAGGCCATCGGCGCCCTCCAGTTCATCAACAAGCGGGGCGACCAGCTTTTCGGGCAGGACGACCTGGCGCTGGCCCGGGCGCTGGCCAGCCAGGCGGCGGTGGCCATCGAGAACAGCCGCGTGTTCGAGGACCAGATCGTCGTGGCCCAGGAGAACGAGCGGCGGCGCATCGCCCGCGACATCCACGACGGCCCCGCCCAGACCCTGGCCGGCCTGATCCTGCGCGTCGACGTCTGTCAGAAGCTGGTCGACTCGGATCCCGCGCGGGCCAGCGCCGAGCTGGAGGTGCTGAAGAGGAACCTGCAGGAGAGCCTGCAGGAGGTGCGGGGCATCATCTTCGACCTCCGTCCCCTGGCCCTGGACCAACTGGGCCTGGTAGCGGCCCTTCGCACCTACTTGGAAGGGATCGCCGCCCGTCCAGGGCTGGCCACGGTGTTCACGGTCAGGGGGAGGGAGCGGCGCCTGCCGCCGTCACTGGAGGTGACCCTCTACCGCCTGGTGCAAGAGGCGGTCAGCAACGCCCGCAAGCACGCCCGGGCCACCACCGTCGCCGTCAGGTTGCGCTTCGGGGCCGAGCGCGTCGAGGCAGTCGTCGAGGACGACGGGGTGGGCTTCGACGTGGAGGCCGCCCGGCGGCAGGGCGGCGATCACTTCGGCCTGACCGGGATGCGGGAGCGGGTGGACCTCCTGGAAGGGACGCTCGACATCTCCAGTCAACCCGGCCGCGGCACGCGGGTCGCCTTCTCCTTCCCCGTGGCGCGCCGGATCCGCCGCTCCCTCGAGGAGAAGTCCGGCCTCTTCCAGAGGAAAGCCAGGGTGTCCTAGACCGCCGCCGGCGCGGGTGCGGCCGGTCACTTCTTCAGGGCGAACTCGGTCTGCAGCTTCTTGGGTACGGGTACATTCCGCAGCTTCACGTACTGGGGCAACCCGTTCTTGTAGGGCGGGTAGTCCTCGCCCTCGATGAGCGGCGCCAGGTAACGCCGACACGCCTCGGTGATGTGGAAGCCGTCCTCGCTGATGAAGTCCCGGGGCATCTTCTTCTCGACGTTGGCCACGTCCGCCAGGTTGGCCACGCCGATCTCCCAGCGGTAGGGGGAGTCGGAGAGGCGCACGATGGTGGGCATGACGGCGTTCTTGCCCTGGAGGGCCAGCTCCACCGCCGCCCTGCCCAAGGCGTAGGCCTGTTCCACGTCGGTCTTCGAGGCGATGTGCCGGGCCGACCGCTGCAGGTAGTCGGCCACCGCCCAGTGGACCTTGTACTTGAGCCTGTTCTTGACCAGGTTGGCCAGAACGGGCGCCACGCCCCCTAGCTGGGCGTGGCCGAAGGCGTCCCGCGTCCCCGCCTCAGCCAGGAACTTGCCCTCCTTGTTCTTGATCCCTTCCGAGGCGACGACGGCGCAGTGGCCGTACGTCTTCACCGCCTCGTCCACCTTCGCCAGGAAGCGGTCCTCGTCGAAGACGACCTCGGGGAAGAGGATCACGTGGGGCGCGTCGCCCGGTTTCTCGGCGGCCAGCCCGCCCGCGGCAGCGATCCAGCCAGCGTGGCGGCCCATGACCTCAAGGATGAAGACCTGGGTCGAGGTCTTGGCCATGGAGGCCACGTCCAGCCCGGCCTCGCGGATGGAGACGGCCACGTACTTGGCCACCGACCCGAAGCCAGGGCAGTTGTCGGTGATGGGCAGGTCGTTGTCGACGGTCTTGGGGATGCCGATGCAGACGATCGGGTAGCCGAGCCGCTCGCCCAGCTGGGACACCTTGTAGGCGGTGTCCATGGAATCGTTGCCGCCGTTGTAGAAGAAGTAGCCGATGTCGTGGGCCTTGAACACCTCGATGAGCCGCTCGTACTCGGCCCGGTTCTCGTCCAGGCTCTTGAGCTTGTACCGGCAGGAGCCGAAGGCGCCCCCGGGGGTGTGGCGCAGCGCGGCGATGGCCTCGTCCGACTCCTGGCTGGTGTCGATCAGATCTTCCGTCAGGGCGCCGATGATGCCGTTGCGCCCGGCATACACCTTCCCGATCCTGTCTGCGTGCTGGCGCGCCGCCTGGATGACGCCGCAGGCGGTGGCGTTGATCACGGCCGTGACGCCGCCGGACTGGGCGTAGAACACATTCCTTGGTGCCATAGGAGCCTCCCCGAGGGCGTGATTGGGTTGAACGCGACTTCGATTATAACCAGCCTCAACCGGCCGGAACAAGAGGCCCTCCCGGCCGCCGGCGGCGGAGACCGCCCCGGGTAGTCCTCGCCCCTCCGGGAAAGGCTATCGGCGGAGGTGGTGGCTGTGGCCGAGAGGAGGAAGACAGCGGCGGCGGAGGGGCAACCGAAGAGGCAGCAGAAGCAGGGGCAGCAAAAGGAGCAGAAGCCGAAGGACCCCTTCGAGGATCAGGGGCCGCTGGGCCGGCTGAAGCGGGAGGCGGCCGAGAGGCTCGGGCTGGTGGAGAAGATCTACGCCCACGGCTGGGGGGGCCTGAGCAGCGCCGAGGCCGGCCGGGTGGGCGCCCTGGTCAACCGCCTGTTGCGCGAGCGCCAGACGGCGGGCGAGGACCGGGCGCAGCCGCCGCCGGAGAAGCGGCGAGGCGGCGTCTGATATAATGTTGCCGCTATGCGCGGCAAGCCGCTCTGGTATCTGCCGGACGAGATCGAGCACCGGGCCCTGACGTGCCTGGCCGAGCTCTGGCACCTTCACGACAGTGTCGGGGAGGACATCTGGCCGGGGTGGCAGCCGCGCGGGCACGCCCTGGCCCTCTTCCGCCGTGACGGCACGTACTTCCTCGCGGGGCATCCGGTCAGGCCGCGCGGCGCGGAGGAAGTATTCCTGCCGGCGGGCGTCGAGGGGCCGGTGGTGTACCGGCTGCACGATCCTCCCGAGGCCGTCGCGGGCGGACCGGTCCTGATCAGCTTCCTGGGGACGCCCACGGCGTTCGTCCCCCTCGAGGAGGTGGGGGGCGGCGACGAAGGGGCCGTGGGCTTCCTCGCCCTGCTGGCCCACGAATCCTTCCACGTCTTCCAGCAGCGCTGGGCCAGGCTGGTCCCGCCCTCCCCCCTCATCGTCTATCCCGACGACCAGCCGGTGAACAACGCTCTGGGCAACATCGAGGGCCACCTGTTGCTCGAGGCGTACCGCGCGCCCGAGGAGGAGGTGCGGCAGGTGGCCCTGGCCTTCGCCCTCATCCGCCGGGAGCGCCGCGCGCAACTGCAGGACGAGCAGATCGAGTACGAACGGTTCCATGAAACATACGAGGGGCTGGCCATGTACGCGGCCGTCCGCCTGCTCGAGCGGGCGGCCGCGCCCGACTACGAACCCAGTCCCGGCTTCCGGCGGCTGCTGGCGGGCGACCTCGCCCCGCTGGCGGCGGCCGCGGTGGCGCGCCGCCTGGAGGCCCTCCGGACGATCAACCGCAAGGGCCTGGGCGCCAACCGCCGCCGCTTCTACTACAGCGGGCTCGGGCTGGCCCTGCTCCTCGACCGGTTGCGCCCCTCCTGGAAGGACGAGTTGCGGGTGCCCTCGGTGTGGATGGACACCATCCTGGACGCCTCCGTGAACTTCGACGGCGGGGAGGGCGACGACCACGTCATCGCCCAGGTGGAATACCGGTACGACTACGTCAGCAAGCTGCGCGAGGAGCGGGAGCACGCCCGGGCGGTGCGCCGTCGGAAGGACGAGCTGATCGCCCAGGTGCTGCGGGGCCCGGGCCGGGTGTTCATCTTCGACGTCAGCGACCTCTACCTGACCGGCCTCGACGTCGACCGGGACCGGCTGGAGACCATCGGGGAGCGGCTCCGCATCCATACCGGCAGGGCGAGCTTCCGTTACGGCCAGACCGTCCTGGAGTTCGAGGGCGTTCCCGTGGTCGAGGACCGGCACAACGGGCTGTTCGAGGTGCGTCTCCCCGGCCGCCTGGCGTTCGTCGGGGACGGCAGCGACATCAAGGTGCTCCGGCCGGCCGAGTTCACCGAGGGGTTGGAGTTGCGGGTTAACGGCGTGCGGGTGCGGGCGCGACAGGGAATCATCCAGCCGGTGGGCGAGGCCGTCTACGTCAAGATCCTCCGCTGACGGGCGAGACCGTCCGCGGATCCGAGGGGGCGGGCGTCCTGGCCAGGGACAGGGGCCTGGTGATGGTCTACACGGGCGAGGGGAAGGGCAAGACGACGGCCGCTCTCGGCCAGGCGTTGCGCGCCGTCGGCCAAGGCCTGAAGGTGCTGATGATCCAATTCCTCAAGGGCCACTGGCAGAGCGGCGAGCGCGTGGCGGCGGCGCACCTGCCCAACTTCCGCCTCCGGCCCATGGGCCTCGGCTTCACGTGGGACGGCCGGCACAGCCCCGAGGAGCACCGGGCCGCGCTGCGGCAGGCCTGGGAGGCGGCCAGGGAGGCGCTCCTCTCGGGGGAGTACGACCTGGTCATCCTGGACGAGCTGAACAACGTCTTCCACATCCGTGAGTTCCCCGTCTCCGACATCCTCACGGTCGAAGAGGTGCTGGCCACGCTGGAGGCGAGGCCGGCGCACGTGCACGTGCTCATCACGGGACGGGGCGCGCCGCCCGAACTCGTCGACCGCGCCGACCTGGTCACCGAGATGGTCGCCGTGAAGCACCCCTACGCCCTGGGCCGCCGCGCCACCCGGGGCATCGAATACTGAAGGCCTGCCACAGGGAAGCGAGGGCGCGGGGCGCGACGCCACCTACTGGACGATCTGGGCCAGCTCCCCCTTGGCGTAGCGGACCGCCATCTTCTCGAGAGGGATCGGCTTGATCTTGCTCGCCTGGCCGGCGGAGCCGAACGCCTCGTACCGGGCCTTGCAGATCTCCTTGGCGGCCTGGATGGCGTCCTTGAGGTACTTGCGCGGATCGAACTCGCTCTTGTTCAGGGCCAGGTGGCGCCGGATGGCTCCCGTCATCGCCAGGCGGATGTCAGTGTCGATGTTGACCTTGCGCACCCCGTGCTTGATCGCTTCCTGGATCGCCTCCACCGGCACGCCGTAGGTCTCCTTCATCTCCCCGCCGTACTCGCGGATGACCTCCAGCCACTCCTGAGGGACGGAGCTGGAGCCGTGCATCACCAGGTGGGTGTTGGGGATCCGCCGGTGGATCTCCTTGACCCGGTCGATGGCCAGGATGTCGCCCGTCGGCTTCCGGGTGAACTTGTACGCCCCGTGGGACGTGCCGATGGCCACGGCCAGGGCGTCCACGCCCGTCTCCTTGACGAAGTCGGCGGCCTGCTCGGGGTCGGTCAGGAGCATGTCGCGGGAGAGCTTCCCCTCGGCGCCGACGCCGTCCTCCTTGCCGGCGGTACCGGTCTCCAGCGAGCCCAGGCAGCCCAGCTCGCCCTCCACGGAGACGCCGACGGCGTGGGCGATCTCCACCACCTTGCGGGTCACTTCCACGTTGTACTCGTAAGTGGACGGGGTCTTGGCGTCCTCCAGGAGGGAGCCGTCCATCATCACGCTGGTGAAGCCGTTGCGGATGGCGCTGATGCATACCGCCGGCGACGAGCCGTGGTCCTGGTGCAGCACGACCGGGATGTGCGGGTAGCTCTCCACGGCCGCCTGGACGAGGTGGCGCAGGAAGTGCTCGCCGGCGTACTTGCGCGCCCCTGCCGACGCCTGCAGGATGACCGGGCTGTCGCACTCGTCCGCCGCCTGCATGATGGCGTGCACCTGCTCCAGGTTGTTGATGTTGAACGCCGGCAGGGCGTAGCCGTTTTCCGCCGCGTGATCGAGCAACTGGCGCAGGGATACGAACGGCATCGCTGAACCCCTTTCGTCGGAAAGCTTCGCTGCTGGCGCCGGCGCCGAAGCGCCCAACCCGCGCCGCGCATGATCTTACCACAAGGGGGCCAAACAGGGTAGATCCCGGCAGGCGCGGCCGGGAGGGTTCGCCGGGCAACCAGGACGGCAGCTCGCCGGCGGTGTTATACTTCTTGGTACCGGCGATATCGCGTCATTTGGCACCGGAGGGACGGGTTTGATCCGGCTGCGCTTCTCCCTGCCCGGAAGCGAAAAGGAGATCGAGGCTCCCGCCGGCCTGAGCATCCTGGAGGCCGCCCTGGCCCAGGGTGTGCCCATCAAGTACGGCTGCCGGAAGGGGCAGTGCGGCCGCTGTTGCGTGGTCGTCTCCGGCCCCGCCCACGGTCTGACGCCTCCCGGCGAGACCGAGGTGAAGAAGCTGGGCAAGCGGCAGCTCAAGGCGGGGGCGCGGCTGGCCTGCCAGGCCCAGCTCGCCGCCGGCAGCGGCGGGGTGCTGGAGGTGGCCCAGCCCTTGGCGCCGGCGGACGCCGCCGAGCTGGCCCGCTCCTTCGACGCCACCTTCCAGGTGGGGCGCGAGGCGCTGGCCTACCTCCGTCAGGGCCTCAACGCCGAGACCGCCCAGAAGATCGCCGAGATCATCCACAAGATCGCCCAGGTGGACGCCGTGGCCGTCACCGACACCGAGCGCATCCTCGGCTTCACCGGCGTCGGGTGCTTCTACCACTACACCGGGCGGCCCATCCTGACGGAGGCGACCAAGCGCGCCATCGCCACCGGACAGTTCGCCGTGATCGCGGACGCCAGCGGTCTCGGCTGCCCGGTGGAGGGTTGCCCGTGTCCCCTGAAGACGGCCGTCATCGCCCCCCTCCGGTGCCGGGAGCGGGTCGTGGGCACCGTCAAGCTCTACTTGACCCGTACGGAGGAAATGCCTCCCTTCCTCACGCGCCTGGCCCTGGGGATCTCCGAGCTGCTGAGCCTGCAGATCGAGCTGGCCGAGGCCGACCGGCAGATGCAGCTGGTCACCCGGGCGCGCTTGGAGGCCTTGCAGGCGCAGATACGGCCGCACTTCCTCTTCAACATCCTGAACACCATCATCATGTTCAGCCGCACCGACGTGGAGAAGGCCCGCGAGCTGCTGGTGCAGCTCGCCGCCTTCTTCCGCCGCTCCTTCCACTTCCGCGGCAACTTCATCACCGTGCAGGAGGAGATCGACTACATCCGCACCTACCTCAACCTGGAGCAGGCCCGCTTCGGGGAGAAGATCCGCATGAGGATGAAGATCGACCCCCGGGTGCTCCCCTACCGCATCCCGGTGCTGACGGTCCAGCCCCTGGTGGAGAACGCCATCGTCCACGGCCTGGCGCCCAAGGAGGGGCGCGGCGACCTGGCCGTCTCGGCCCGCCTAGTGCGCGGCGAGATCCACCTGGTGGTGCGCGACAACGGGGTGGGGATCCCGCCCGAGGACCTGGAGAAGATCCTCGAGCCCGGCTACGGAGCCGGGACCGGCCACGGCCTCAGCAACGTCAACGACCGCTTGGTGAGCCTCTACGGCGCCGGATACCGCCTCAAGGTCCGGAGCGCGCCGGGCAAGGGAACGGTGGTCCTGGCCAGGATCCCGGTGGCGGAGAGCGAGGCGGGGGAGGAAGCCGGGGTGGCGGCGCGATGACCCACGGCGAGAACTGGTCCGGGGGGAAGATCCGGGCCCTGATCGTGGACGACGAATACCCGGCGCGCGCGGAGCTCCGCTTCCGCCTGAGCCGGTATCCGGACGTGGAAGTGGTGGGCGAGGCGGCGACGGCCCGGGAGGCGCTCCAGCTCGTCGCGGCCCTCGAGTACGACGTCCTCTTCCTGGACGTGCACATGCCGGGCCTGAACGGCCTGGAGCTGGCTCGCCAGCTGCGGGAGGGGCAGCGGCCCGCGCCCAGCGTCGTCTTCGTCACCGCCTACGACGAGTACGCCGTCGAGGCCTTCGGCACCCGGGCCGTCGACTACCTCCTGAAGCCGGTGGACGACGAGCGGCTGGCGGAGACCATCGACCGGCTGCGCGAGGAGCACCGCGGCCCCCGCGGCGAGGAGCCGCCGGCGGAGGGGCCCTCGTGCCTGGTCTGGATCCCCACCGAGAAGGAGGGCAAGACGATACCCGTGGCCCTCGAGGAGGTCATCTTCATCTCCGCCGAGGGCGAGAACGTCTTCGTCCACACGGGCGCCGAGGCCCTGCGCACGCGCTTCACGCTGCACCAATTGAACGAGCGGCTGCCTCAGGACCGCTTCTTCCGCTGCCACCGCAGCTACATCGTCAACATCTATCAGGTGCGCGAGATCATACCGTACTTCAGCGGGACGTACCTGCTCAGCATGAAGGATCGCAACCGCACCCGCATCCCGGTCAGCCGCGGCAACGCCAAGCGTCTCAAGCAGCTCTTCGGCCTGGCGGGTTGACCCGCCGGTTAGGTCGTCGCGGCGCCGGCGCGCGCCAGGGCGCCGTCGGCTTCCGCGATGACCGCCTCCAGCACGTCCACCGCCTCGGCCAGCTCGGCGTCGGCGATGGTGAGCGGGTTGAGGAAGCGGATCACGTTGCCGTAGAGGCCGCACCGGGGCACGATCACCCCGCGCCGGAGCGCCTCCTGGACGACGGCCTCCGTCTCCCGCGTCGCCGGCTCTTTCGTTTCACGGTCGCGCACCAGCTCGACGCCCACCATGGCGCCCAGGCCGCGCACATCGCCGATGATGGGGTACGTTTCTTTCCAGCGCCGGAAATGCGCCATCGTGATCTCTCCGATCTGTTCGGCGCGCTGGTTGAGGTTGTTGCGTTCCATGATTTCGATGGCCTTGAGCGCAGCAGCGCATGCCACCGGATTGCCGCCAAACGTCGA
>JBBIPI010000021.1:0-16729 GCA_037442985.1 Clostridiales bacterium | reverse complement strand
CCGCGAACGCTTCGGCCTCGCCAGCACGGTCGAAAACCACCCTCCCCGTGATGAGGGACGGCAGCAAGCGTGCAGAGGGCGCGTTGTCTGTCCACACACTGATGGCGTCCAGCGGGGCGTCCAGGATGGCTGCCAGGTCTTCCCGAAGCCGGTGGCGCTCCTCCCATGCGCGGCGGCGATCCTCGCGTGCCGGTTCCCCCTCGTCCGCCAACACGAGGAAGTCCACGTCGCTCAGGTGGTCGGCCTCGCCCGTGGCGTAGGAGCCCACGAGCCACGCGACCCTCACCCACGGCCGGGCCGCGAAGGCCGCCGAGAGCGCCGGCCGTTTGCACACGATACGCATGGTGAGCGCGGAGGTATCGGCGACGCGGACGTTCGCATGGATCATCTGCGGCATCCCCCGTAAAAAGAGGCCCGCCTGGCGTGGCGGGGCCTCTTTGTTTGCTGAAGGTGGCGGCGCGATTCGACCCCGCGTATAACGGTTTTGCAGACCGTCGCCTGGCCGCTTGGCTATGCCGCCGTGTTGGCTCCGGGGCATGGACTCGAGCCATTATCGCCGGGTCCAAAGCCCGGCGTCCTGCCGTTGGACGACCCCGGATCAGGCGCTCGCGGCGGCGAACTCCTGGACGGCAAACGGAATGCCTGCTTTTGCCGCCTGACGGCTCATTTCGTATAGCCGCCGAGCGGTGTCCTCGTCCAGGTACGCCTCGCCGCAGTTGGAGCAGACGCTGGCCGGGACGCTTTTGAAGACGCAGGTGGCGGTTCCCACCTCGAACGCCAGCGCCACCGTGCCGGCTTCTGTCTCGCCGACCTTGCAGATCACGCACTTCATGGTCTTCGCCTCCTGAAGCCGGGCAACCACTTCGCGGGGTCCGGCTCATACACGGTTACGATGATGCACTCTCCTTCGGCTTCATTATCCGCGATCAAGGCATGGAGCGGACGCCCGCCTGGCCAGCCCAGGACCAAACGGCTGGGGTAGGGCTTGTCGTCTGGGTAGACCTCGATGGCCTCGCCGTGCTCGATCACATAGCGCACATCATCCGGGTCGATGCCTCGCTCGGCCGTGCGCCGCAGGGCGTGGGCACGGAAGACGACCTTACCGCCCACCCCCACGCCGCCACTCCCGTGGCCGGATCAGCGCCTCGACTTTCTCCGCCGCCTCCCGCTGCATCCCGGGGAGGCCTTGGGGGCCTCCACGGCGTCGGCCACGTTGCGGCCCGTCGCGCCCCACTTCACCGCCGTCTCCAGCACACGGTGCAGGACGGCGTGGATGTACTGGACCGCCTGGCCGACAGCCCTGCGTCCAGCTTCTCGCGGTACAGCCGGGCGAGATCGGCGGGGGTGATCCGGGCCAGGGGGCGCCCGCCGAGGGTGGGGAGGATGTGGCGGCGCAGAATCGTCTCGTATGAGGCGTGGGTGGTGGGCCGGAGCCGGGGCGCGGCGTAGTCCCGGAGCCAGCGTTCGGCGAACTCCTGGAGCGTCGTCTTCGTCGGCGGGGTGTACGTCCCGGCGGCCACCTCGCCGACCACGCAGGCCAGGGCCTCCTCCGCCTCGCGCCGGGTGGCGAAGGTGCCGAGCCATTTCTGCTTGCGCCTCCGCTCGCCCGTCTCGGGGTCGCGTTCCGGCGGCAGGTCTATCTTGACGCCGAATTTGCCGTCAGGTCGCTTGGTGATGGTGCCGCGCATCGCCCTCGCCTCCTCCCGCGCCTTCTTCCGCCACTTCCTCCAGGAGCGACAGCAGGTCTTCGATGTGCTGGCGCAAGGCCGCCACCCCCGCCCTGGTCGGCAGGCGGCGCCAGGGCATCTCGCTGACACCGCCATGCTCCTTCAGCCACTCCCACGCGGCAGAGACTAGAACGGCGTCCGTACTCCCCTCCGTCCAGCCGGGGCCCGCGCCTCCCGTGGAAAGAGCCGCCGATGGGTTTCCAGCGCGGCGCGGCAGTCGGGGCTGGTGCGGGGCGGCGGGCCACATAGCCCGGCGCGCCCTCGGGGCACCCTAAGCGACGCCACCCCGCCGGGGGGAACGCCGCGGGGCCTTGGCAACGCGTCCCTGGCTTCCCGAGCGCCTTCGTGCTGACGAGCGGATCAGCCGGGCGCTGGCAGCCGGGCCGCTGGGGCGGTTGGACGTGGGTCGTGGACACGAGAGCGGAGGGGATGACGGTGAGCCGGGACGCCGTGACGGTGGCGGACTTCGTGCTCAACCAGCTGGCGGCGTGGGGGGTGGACACGGTGTTCGGGGTGCCGGGCGACTCGGTCCTCTCCCTCATCGAGTCGCTCTCCCGGGACCGGCGCGTCCGGTTCATCCCCGCCCGCCACGGGGGGGCGGCGGCGCTCATGGCGTCGGCGTACGCCAAGGTGACCGGGCGGATCGGCGCCTGCCTGGCGGACGCCGGCCCGGGCGCGATCCAGCTCCTGACCGGCGTCTACGACGCCCACCGCGACCGGGTCCCCCTGCTCGTCCTCACGGGCGAGGTGGAGACCCAGCGGCACGGGACGGGTTGGCCGGGGGACGCCGACCTCGGCCTGGCGTACCAGGACTGCACGGTCTACAACCGCACCCTGGCCGACGCGGTGCAAGCGCCGCAGATCCTCCAGGCCGGGTTGCGGCAGGCGTTGTCCGGGGCCGGACCGGCGCGGGTCGGGGTGCCGAAGAACCTGTGGCGGGAGAGCGTGCCGGACGCCCAGGTGCAGGACCGGCCGGACTACCTCCAGGGCTCGCCGCCGGTGGACCACCGCCTCTGCGAGGCCGGCGCCCACCTCCTGGACGCGGCCGAGCGCCCGGTCATATTCGTTGGGCAGGGGGCGCGCCAGGCCGTGGGGCCGCTCCTGCAACTGGCCGAGGCCCTCACGGCGGGCATCGTGCACACCCTGCCGGCCACTGGCCTGGTCCCCGGGGATCACCCCCTCAACCTGGGGGTGATTGGCGACTTCGGCACCCAGGCGGCCGCCGACGCGCTGGGCAGCGCCGACGTCATCCTGGTCGTGGGCTCCACCTGGTGGCAGCCCGAGTATGTCTCCCGCGGCGCCAGGGTGATCCAGGTCGACCGGCGGCGTTCGCACCTCGGCACGTCCTTCCCCGTGGCGGTGGGGATCGCCGGCCTGGCCGAGGACGTGCTCCCCGAGCTGGTGAAGCGGGTCCAGAGGAAGCCCCGTCAGGGCTGGCAGGCCTTCCTGCAGGAGCGGCGCCGGGACTGGGAGCGGGAGTGCAGGGGTGACGGGCAGGAGGACGGCGCCGCCGGCGTCTCCCCCCGCGCGGCGATCCGGGGGCTGCAGCGGGCGATGCCGCAGAACGCCTTCGTGACGCTGGACGTGGGGAACAACACCTTCTGGTTCAGCCGCTACTTCCAGGGCCAGGGGCAGCGGATCGTCCTCTCGGGGTACTGGCGCGCCGTCGGCTTCGCCCTCCCGGCGGCGGTGGCGGTCCAGCTCGCCCATCCCGACCGGCCGGTGGTGGCGGTGACCGGGGACGGCGGCCTAAACATGCACCTGGCCGAGTTCACCACCGCCGTCCAGCACCGGCTGCCCATCCGGGTGGTGGTGCTCAAGGACGGCGTGTGGGCCCGGGAGTGGTCCCGGCAGGTGGAGCGGGGGCTCGACGTCCACGGCGTCGAGTTTGCCGACCCGGACTTCGCGCGCTTCGCCGAGGCCTGCGGCGGGGTGGGCCTGGTCGCCGGCACGGCCGCCGAGGTCGAGGACCGGCTGCGCGCCGCCTTCCGGGACGCCCGCCCGGCCATCGTGGAGGTGCCCGTGCCCCGGACCAGGCCCGCGTGGCCGCGGCCGCTGGCCGCCCGGGACGGGGCCGCCGGCACGGTGCGCGGGACGGCGCCGGGGCGCGAGCCCCTGCCTGCCCGGCGTTAGGCCGGCTCTTGGCGCGCCTCGGCCCACGTGCGGCGGATCTCGTCGAACTTCTGCTCGCAGCGCTGGAAGGCGGCGATGATGACAGGATCGAAGTGGGTCCCCGCGGAGGCGACGATGAGGTCGCGCGCCTGGGCGTGGCTCCAGGCGGGCTTGTACACGCGGCGGGTGGTGAGGGCGTCGTAGACGTCGGCCACGGCCACGATGCGGGCGGGCAGGGGGATCTGCTCACCCTTGAGCCGCTCCGGGTAGCCCTGGCCGTCCCAGCGTTCGTGATGGTAGAGGGCGATCTGGGTGGCGACGGTGAGGAAGGTGGAGGACACCTCCAGGGCCTGGCGCAGGCGCTGGTCGGCGGTGCCCAGGATCTGGCCCCCGATGCGGGTGTGGAGCTGCAAGACCTGGAACTCCTCCGGGCTGAGGCGGGCCGGCTTGAAGAGGATCCCCTCGGGGATCCCCACCTTGCCCACGTCGTGGAGGACGCTCGTCTTGGCGATCTCCTCCACCAGGGCGCTGTCCAGCTGCGCGGCGTAGGGCCCGTCCGCGGCCAGCTCCTGGGCCAGCAGGTGGGTGTAGGTCTGGATGCGGTCCAGGTGGCCGGAGATGTCCGGGTCCTTGTGCTCGGCCATCAGGGCCAGGGTTTTGACACGTCCTGGGTGGCGGCCAGCTCCAGCAGGTTGTCCAGGAGGGCGCGCTCCGCCCGCTCCCGCTCGCTCACGTCCCGCACGATGCCCACGTAGCCCTGCACCGACCCGTTCGGGCCGGTGATGCGGGTGATGGACAGGTAGGCGTACCACTCCTGGCCGTCCGGGCGCCGGTTCACCAGGGTGCCGATCCAGTGGCCGCTGCTGTTGAGGGCATCCCACATCTGCTGGTAGATGGCCGGGCTGGTGCGGCCGGACTTGATGATCCCCACCGGCTTCCCCAGCAGCTCCTCCCGCGGCCAGCCGGTGATCTGCTCGTAGGCCGGGTTGAGGTCCACGACGGTCGTGTCCGGATTGGTCACGACGATGCCGTCGAGGGAGTTCTGGAAGACCTGGCGCAAGACCTCGTCCAGCAGCAGCGACATGGGCGACCACCCGTTCGACAGTTTCCTTGCACTTCGGCGCTGCGGGCGACGTCTCCTTCAGAGCGGCGCGCCCGGTTCCAGCCCGGCCAGCCGGATCACCTCGTCGGCGCCGGGCACCAGCGGGTAGCGCGGGAGCTCGCTCACCGGGACCCACTCGGCGCTGGCGGCGTCGTCTCCCGCCCGCAGGCGGCCGCCCAGCAGCCGGGCGCTGAAGAAGAGGATGACGAAGTGGTAGGTTATGCCCTGCTCGTCGTCCCGGCCGATGGCGTCCTTGAGGGTGAGGAGGCGGTCGACGGCGATCTCCAGCCCCGTCTCCTCGCGCACCTCGCGGCGCAGCGCCTCCTCCACCGTCTCGCCCAGCTCCACGGCGCCGCCGGGCAGCCCCCACCAGCCGCGGTACGGCTCGCAGGCGCGCTGGATGAGGACAAGCCTCTGCCCCGTCTCGTCGGGGATGACGGCGTGGCAGGAGGGCCTGGGGTGGAGGGGGCGGCCGCCGCGCACGCCCTCAGCCCCCCAGGGCCGGGACGGCGTAGGGGAGGGGGTCCTCCAGCCCGGCCTCGCGGAAGCCTTTCAGGCGCAGGAGGCAGGCGTCGCAGGTGCCGCAGGCCGGGACCAGGCCGCGGTAGCAGGAGTGGGTGAGGTGGAAGGGCACGCCCAGGCGGTGGCCCAGGCGCACGATCTCCGCCTTGCTGAGGTGGACCAGGGGGGCGCGGAGGCGCGGGGCGCGCCCCTCGACCCCCGCCTTCGTCCCCACGTCCAGCGCCCGCTGGAAGGCCTCCAGGAACTCCGGCCGGCAGTCCGGGTAGCCGGAGTAGTCGATGGCGTTGACCCCCAGGTAGATGGCGCCGGCGCCCACCGCCTCGGCGTGGGCGGCCGCCAGGGAGAGGAACACCAGGTTGCGCGCCGGGACGTACGTGGGCGGTATGCCGGCGGGCGGCGCCGGCCGGGCGCGCGCGGGGATCTCGCCCTCGCCCACCAGCGCCGAGCCGGCGAAGGCCCGGCCCAGGTCCACCACCCGGTGCCGCTGCGGGGGGATGCCGAAGTGGGCGGCGAGGGCGCGGGCCCGCTCCACCTCCACGGCGTGCCGCTGGCCGTACCGGACGGTCAGGGCATGGACCTCGCAGCCGTCCGCCAGCGCCACGGCCAGGCAGACGGCCGAGTCCATCCCGCCCGAGAGCAGCACCACCGCCCTCTGCTCCTCCACCGCCGTCACCCCTCACACGCCCCGCCGGTCCGGGCCCCAGAGCAGCTTGTGGAGCTGCACCTGCAGCCGCGCCTCCAGGCGGTCGCGCAAGATCCACTCCGCCAGCCGGGCCGGGTCCAGCTCGCCGTACACCGGGGAGAAGAGGAGCCGGCAGCGCCGCTCCAGGCCGTGGCGCCGGATCGTCTCGACGGCCCAGCGGTAGTCGGCCTCGTCGCCCACCACGAACTTCACCTCGTCCACCGGCCGCAGGCGGTCCAGGTTGGCCAGGTCCATGCGCTCCGACATGCCGGAGGACGGGCACTTCAGGTCCATCACCCAGCGGTGTCCGTCCCGCAGGGGGAAGCCCTCCAGGGAGACGGCCCCGCTCGTCTCGACGGACACCTCCCAGTCGCCGAGCAGGTCCAGCAGGGCGAGGACCTCGTGGCGCGGCTGCAGGAGCGGCTCCCCGCCCGTCAGGCAGGCGCGGCGCACCCCGAACGCGGCGGCACGCCGGTACACTTCGGCCGGCGCCAGCTCCTCTCCTCCCGCGAAGGCATACGTCGTGTCGCACCAGCGGCAGCGCAGGTGGCAGCCGGCGGTGCGCACGAACACCGTCGGCAGCCCGGCCGAGGACGACTCCCCCTGGAGCGAGAGGAAGATCTCGCTAACGCGCACGGGCCGCCTCCCAGTCGGCGCGGCTGAGGGCGGCCCCCGCCGTCGGGGTCTCCCAGAGGACGACGCGCTCCAGCCGGACCCCGGGCAGGCGCCGGGCCACCCGTTCCTCCCACGTGTCGAAGAACCAGACGACCATGTTCTCGGCCGTGGTGTTCACCGGCAACGTCTCGTTGAGGAAGCGGTGGTCCAGGAAGGGGCTGAGGAAGACCTCCCGGACCAGGTTCTTGAGGTCCTCGAAGTCGACCACGATCCCGCGGCCGTCCGGCTCGCCCTTCACCGTGACCTCCAGGCGGTAGGTGTGGCCGTGCAGGTTGCCGCAGGGGCCGTCATAGTCCATGAGGGCGTGGGCGGCGTCGAAGGTGAAGACGCGGGTGACCTCGACCAGCACGGTCCTCCCCCCGCCCCCATTATCGCCGCTTTGGGGCGGGGGGCAAGGCCCCTCCCCGGCGCGTTGCGCCCCGGGAGGGGGTCGGGTAGAATGAGCAAAAGCATCCGGGGGGTGCGGAAAGGCATGATCACCGCCACCTTCGAGACGCAGCGGATGGCGGCCCGCGCCGGCCGGGAGACACCGGCCATGCGCCGCGTGGCCGAGCGCGAGGGGCTGCCTGTCGAGACGATCATGGCCGGTCTGGCCCAAGGGACCATCGTCATCCCGGCCAACGTCAACCACGCCGGCCTGGACCCCATGGGGATCGGCCGGGGCCTGCGCACCAAAGTGAACGCCAACCTGGGCACGTCGCCCAACTTCCGCGACGTGGAGGAGGAGATGGCGAAGCTCCGGGTCGCCCTGGAGGCGGGCGCCGACGCGGTGATGGACCTCTCCACCGGCCGCTCGGCGGATATCGACCGCTCGCGCCGGGCCTTCCTGGAGCGCTCGCCCGTGCCCGTCGGCACGGTGCCCATCTACCAGGCCAGCGTCGAGGCGGTGGAGCGGCGCGGCTCCGCCCTCGACATGACGGTCGACGACCTCTTCGAGGTCATCGAGCGGCAGTGCCGGGACGGGGTGGACTTCATCACCGTCCACTGCGGGGTCACCCTGGAGGCGGTGGCGCGGCTCCGGCGCGAGGGGCGCATCTGCGAGATCGTCAGCCGCGGCGGCGCCCTGCTCGCCGCCTGGATGCTGCACCACGGCCGCGAGAACCCGCTCTACGAGCAGTTCGACCGGCTGCTGGAGATCGCGCGCCGCTACGACGTCACCCTGAGCCTGGGCGACGGCCTGCGGCCGGGCTGCCTGGCCGACGCCACCGACCGGGCCCAGATCCAGGAGCTGATCATCCTGGGCGAGCTGACGGAGCGGGCCTGGGAGGCCGGCGTCCAGGTGATGATCGAGGGGCCCGGGCACGTGCCCCTGGACCAGGTGGAGGCGAACGTGCTTCTGGAGAAGCGGCTCTGCCACGGGGCGCCGTTCTACGTCCTGGGACCGCTGGTCACCGACGTGGCCGCCGGGCACGACCACATCGCCGGCGCCATCGGGGGCGCCGTGGCGGCGGCCGCAGGGGCCGACATGCTGTGCTACGTGACCCCCGCGGAGCACCTGGGCCTGCCTGACGCCCGCGACGTGCGTGAGGGCGTCATCGCCTTCCGCATCGCCGCCCACGCCGGGGACCTGGCCAAGAAGGTCAAGGGGGCCTGGGAGTGGGACGCCGAGATGAGCCGGGCGCGCAAGGCGCTGGACTGGGAGCGGCAGATCGCCCTGGCCCTGGACCCGCAGGAGGCGCGCCGCTACCGCGAGGAGCGGAACCCGCGCCACATGGTGGAGTGCACCATGTGCAGCGCCTACTGCGCCCTGCGCGTCACCACCGAGGCCTTCCGGGCCTCCTAGCGGCGGGACGCGCGAGCGTCCTCCCGCTGCAGGTGGCGGGCGAGGCTGGCGATCTCGTCGGCGCAGCGGATGGCGCGGGTCGCCAGCTCGTTCAGCCGCTCGGGCTGCAGGTCCTGCCCGGCGTCCACCCCCTTGTTGGCGGCGTCCGCAAGGGACTGGATCAGCGAGCGGACCTCCAGCGCCAGCGACTCGATCCTGCCGGCCGGGTGCACCAAGGCCATCACCGGGCTTAGCCTGCGTACCCAGGGGCGTATCCATGCCGGGCGCGCGGCGCGTGCTAAAATAGCGGTGCGGTCCCGCGAAGGGAGGTCGTGGTCGTGAGGGAAAAGGTGGAAGAGGTGCTGGAGCGGATCCGCCCGGCCCTGCGCATGGACGGCGGGGACGTGGAGCTGGTCGACGTCGACGAGGAGAAGGGCATCGTCAAGGTGAGCCTGCTGGGCGCCTGCGGCGGCTGCCCCATGTCGACGTACACGCTCAAGATGGGCATCGAGCAGGAGATCCGCTCGGCCGTGCCCGAGGTCAAAGAAGTGGTCGCCGTCTGACGCGTCGGGGCCGGCGCCGCCGGCCCCGAGGTTTTTATAGCGCTCGTTTGCAAAAGTCCCGGGCAGGCGCTATACTGGCCGCAGGATGCCGGGAGCGCCGGCACGGGAAGGGAGAGATGGCGATGATCACCCTCACGGCGGCGGCAGGGGAGAAGATCAAGCGGTACCTGGATTCCCGGGGCAAGGCCGAGGGCTACCTGCGCGTCTTCGTCGCCCCGGGCGGCTGCAGCGGTTTCACGTACGGCATGTCCGTCGAGGACGCGCCGGTCGAGGGCGACGCCGTAGTGGAGAGCGAAGGCGTCAAGATTCTTGTGGACCCCGGCAGCGCGGAGTTCCTGGCGGGCGCGGAGATCGACTACGTCGAGGGCCTCATGGGCGGCGGCTTCGCCATTCACAACCCGAACGCCGTGGCGACGTGCGGCTGCGGCTCGTCGTTCCGCACCGCCCGGCAGGCCGGCCGTCCCGAGGCGTGCTCCTGAGCGCTGCCGGCGGCGCGTCTTGATCGGTCGCGGCGTTTTGTGGTATGGTGGCGGTGCCGGCGGCGACGTAGCCAAGCGGTTAAGGCGAGGGTCTGCAAAACCCTTATTCGGCGGTTCGAATCCGCCCGTCGCCTCCAGTGCGGGCGGTTAGCTCAGCGGGAGAGCGCCTGATTGACGTTCAGGAGGCCAGAGGTTCAAATCCTCTACCGCCCACCATGAAAAGCCTAGAACCGCAAGGGATTCAGGGATAGTACCCCAGGGGTGTAGGTCGAGGGAAAGCCGGTTTGCTACCCGGATTGCCACCTAGGGCGAAAATGGCAGGGTAGCGGGCGAAAGAGAGGCCCCCGCCGCGGCTGGCGGGGGCTTGTCGTTCCGCCGGGGCGGCACCGACGCGACTGGCGTGGACTGCCGGCCGGACGCCGCCGTTGGCGGTGCCGGGGCGCTGATATATGCTGTCCTAAGGGAGGGGTGGAGAGCGGGAGATCCCTGGGGAGGTGTCATCATGGTCCTCTTTCCCCTCATCGTGGCCGCGGTGACCCTGGCCTTCGCCGTGATGCTCTATCGGCGCTACCGTCGGCGTCCCCGGCCGCACCTGCTCTGGTGGACGGTGTCCATGGTCCAGGGTCTGGTCGCCTCGCTGGCCTACGTGGTCGCCGTGACCACCGCCAGCGCCTTCTTTTTCAAGTTGTATTACCTGTTCGGCGCCCTGATGGTGGCCGCCTACCTGGCCCTGGGCAGCGTCCATCTGGTGGCTCGCCCGGCGGTGGCGCGCTGGGCCCTTTACGGGGTGCTGCTCTTCACGGTGGCGGGCGCGGCCGGCATCCTGGCGGCGCCCGTAGACCGGGCGGCCCTGGCCGAGACGGCGGCCACGGGCGGCAGCGGGGCGGGGGTGCTGGGCAGCAAGGGGCTGTGGCTGGCCCAGCTCGTCGTGATGAACACCTTCGGCACGGTGGGCGTGGTCCTGCCCGCCCTCTACTCGGCCGTGCAGCTGGCGCGGCGGCGGGCGGCGGGCGGCTTCGTCTTCGGCAACCTGCTGATCGCCGCGGGCGTGCTGCTCCTGGCCGCCGCCGGCACGGCGGCGCGGCTGGGCGCCGGCGGCTTCTGGGGCACCATGGCCCTGGGGTACGCGGTGGCGTTCCTGGGGTTCCTGGCCATCGAGGGCTCGGCGCGGTCGGCGCGGGCCAAGGAGGCCTGACCGCGGCTTCGCCACGGGCAGGAGCGGGGCAAGGCGACGGGATGAGCACCCCCGGCCGGGACCATACTAGGCCGGGGGTGTTCGTCCATGTTCCGCAACCGCATCGGGCCGGCGGCCTGGGCTGCCGCGGCCGTCGTGCTGGCCGCCCTGATCCTCGTCGCCTTCCGGGTCTCCCGCCCTCCGGCCCCCAAACCGGGTCCCGCGCCGCGGGCCGAGGCGGCCGACGACCGGGGTGCAGGCGGCGAGCCCACCATCACCCTTTACGTCAAAGAGACCGGCCAGGTGAAGCGGCTCAAGATGGAGGAGTACGTGGCCGGGGTGGTGGCGGGTGAGATCAAGAACGACTGGCCGCGGGAGGCGCTCAAGGCCCAGGCCATCCTGGCGCGCACCTTCACCCTCTACAAGATGGCCAAGGGCAAGACCCCCCACGGCACGGACGCCAGCACCGACCCGGAGGAGTTCCAGGCCTACAACCCCGGCAACATCAACGACAACATCCGGGCGGCGGTGCGGGAAACCCGGGGCCTGGTGATGACCTACGACGGCAAGCCCATCCGCGCTTACTTCCACTCCTGCTCGGGCGGCAAGACGGCCACGGCCGAGGAGGGGCTGGACTTCCGCGAGGAGCCGACCCCCTACCTCAAGGTGGTGAGCGACCCGCCCTGCCCCGACCCGGCCAAGGAGCGCTGGTCGGCCACCTTCAGCAAGGCGGAGGTCCTGGCGGCGCTGCGCAAGCTGGGGGTGGACCTGACCGGCTTCTCCTCCGTACGCGTGGCCGCCCGCGGCCCCTCGGGCCGTGCTACCCGCCTGGCCTTTGACGGCGCCACGGTGAGCGGCCCGGCCCTGCGCAGCGCCCTCGGCCCGGAGCGGATGCGGTCGACGCTCATCGAGAGCATCCGGATCGCCGGCGACTCGTTGGTGATGCGCGGCCGGGGCTGGGGCCACGGGGTGGGCATGTCCCAGTTCGGTGCCCTGGACAAGGCCCGTCGCGGCTGGGACGCCCGGCGCATCCTCGAGCACTACTTCAAGGGCATCCGCCTCGAGAAGCGGTGGGACTAGCGCCCCTGCAGGGTCCCGTCCGGCCACTCTGGTCGCGCCTGCGGACGTGGAGGCGGTGGGCGATGTCCGGCTCCGCCTGGGAGCGTTCCGGTCGCTCGTCCCTCCGAGGCGTTCCGGCCGATCGGTCGGCTTGCGGACGCCTTCACCGTTTCTGAATCGTTGCACCGCTGGAGCTTGGCGCCGCCTGAACGGCCTCTCAACCCGACATCGCTTCAATAGAGGTGGGGAACCCCCGGGGACCTTCCCCCACACCATCCGGAAGGATCGGGAGGGGTAAAGGATGACCAGAAGGCAGGCGGCGGGCCGCCGGAGGGCGGCGACCGGCTTGGTGGCGTTCGCCCTGGCGCTGGCGCCGGCAGGCGCCGGCTTGGCGGCGGACCACCGGTTCACCCCGGTCGGTTCCGGGAATCCGGCCTCGGCTGGAGAGATCAGGCTCCCGCCCGGTTTCGAATCCCGGGTGATCATCCGCCCGGGCGACCCGATGCTCCACACCCTTTCCGGCACGTTCGGGCAGTACCCCACGAACCCGGACATGAACGCCCTGGATCCGAGCGGCCGCTACCTCTTCACGAGCTACGAGGTCTTCGATCCGCACGCCGCGGCTCGCTCGGGTTCACTCACGCGCACCGACCTGGTCACGGGGGAGACGGTGGTGCTGGTGTCCGGACGGCGGGCGGCGGACGGGCTGAAGTGGACGCCGTGGGGGACGCTCCTTTTGGGCGAGGAGTATCCCGGTGGAGGTGTCTGGGAGGTGAATCCCTGGACGGGGGAGCACCAGCGGCGGGACCTCCTGGGCACCTTCGCCCACGAGGGGATCGCCGTCGCCCGGGACGGGACGGTGTACCTCGGGGACGAGGACAAGCGGGGGGCGATCTACAAGTTCGTGGTGTCAGCAGCCGCCCGGTTTGCTTGACAAACCAGGACAGCCGCTGTTCGCGCCGCCCCTGCCGGGGATGGAGGCTCGCCTCGGGCGCATGAGTCCGGCGGGCCACCGGCAGGGAGTCGCGGTGCGCCTCTCGGGGGCAGTGCCCCTGCGCCACTCTCGCACCGCCAGCGCCAGTCCCACCACCGGCCCCCTCACGGGGGCCTCCAGGACCTCGGACCGCCGGGGCATCCCCTTCCGGGTTGGCCCCGCCGGAAGCGGTGTTATGCCACTTCCGGGACCTGTTCAGGGTTCGCGGCTGCGCTGCCCTTCCGGGCGCGTCTTGGTTCGGCGGCCGGTATCTCTTCCTTGGTGGGGTACCGGAAGTCCCGGTCCCACTTCTTCTTCAGGTTCAGGGCCGCCACGACGTTTGCATCGCCTGTCCAGCCACAGTACCCGCAGCGGAAGCGACTCGGGTAGCCGCGCCCGCCGGGGGAGAACCTCTCCCCCAGGCGGCTGCACCGCGGGCAGACTTGGCTGGTCCAGGCAGGGTTCCGCTCTACCACCAGGATCCCGTGCATCAGGGCCAGGTGCCGCACGCGCTCAAGGATCTTGCCCCGGAGCCAGTAGCTCCGCTTCCGGTTCGTCCGGCGGCTCCAGGTGAGACCCCGCTCCGGGCGGTAGGGCCGCAGGTGCTCAAACACCAGCACGCGGAGCCCAGATGTCACCGCCCAGGTGACGATGGCCGCGGCCACCTGCCAGGCCACGGAGTCGTCCAGGGCCTTGATGTAGCGCCAGAGGGCTTGGTTTGACCGCTCGCCCTTGACGGGCGTGCCGGAGCGCCGCTGCTTGCGGGCGATCTTCTGAAGCGCCTTCTCGCGCTTGGCGTTCTCCCTGGCGTGCCAGACGGTCTTGACGCCCATCAGGCGGCGTCCCTCCCAGCCGGCGGCCACGGCGGAGTCGGCGTTCAGGTCCACCGTGCCCGCGCGCAGGTCCGGGTTGCGGAGCCGCTGCTGCTCCGCCTTGCCGGGGATCGGCACGCGCATCTTGAAGGGCACGTGCAGCCACCAGCCGTCCCGCCTCCGCACAAGGGTGGGCGAGGAGGCGACCCAGACGCCAAGAGCGGGCAGGAGCGCCCGCCTCTCGTCCTCGGTGCGCTTCCTCCGCCCCTCCGCCTGCATCCGGTGCTTTTGCTCCGCCCGGACCTCCGCGATCCTCCGCCTCTCCGCCTCGGACTGGGCGAAGAGATCGGCGGCGTAGGGTGGAGCCTGCACGGGGATGTTCGCCCACCGCCAGCGGGAGCCGTCGAAGAGATGGAGCCGCACGAACCCCCGGCGGAAGTCCTCCATCCGCAGGGTGACCGTGCCAGCGTATGCCACAAGGTGCGGGTGCGGGCTCGGCGGCTTGGGTTGCTTTCCCCTGCGCCGGGGATCGGCCTTCTCCCAGGCGCGAAGGTTGGACAAGTAGCTCCTCACGGCACCCGCCGCCGTGTTGATGGCGGCGCGCCGGAGCACCACCGGCATCCCCGGGCACACGGATCCGAAGTCCCTCGCCGGGTTAGGGTGATCGGCGGTGGCCACGGTGTGCGTCTCGGCCCAGGTGAGGAGCCTTCTCCTGTCCATCTCCTCGACGGCGGAGGAGTGGTCCAGGAAGAACTCCGTGTAGAAGGCCACGGCACGGTCCCAGGCGGCGACCGTGGCCTCTAGCATCCCGAGCTTGCCGGGGTTGATCCCCGGTGAAATCCTGAGCCGCACGGTGCGGGTGGCCGTCACGCATTTCTCAGCCAAGGCTTTCTGCCTCCTTCATGGCAGCCCGCACCTGCCGCCGAAACCGCTGTGCCCGCTGGCCGTAGAGCTTGGCCGCGAAACAGGTGACGATGGCCAGCATGTCCTGGACAAGCTCCTGGGTGGCGTCGGTCGCCACGGGGCCGTCCAGGACCTCCACTTGCACCCCATAGGCGCTCAGGGCTTCCGTGATGTAGGCGAACCCGAACCGCGCCAGCCGGTCCTTGAATTCGACCAGCACCACGTCGATCTCCCCGGCGGCGGCGAGGCGGAGCAGCTTCCGGAGCCCGCGCCGCTTCTCGTTCAAGCCTGAAGCCCGCTCGGCAACGACCGTGACGACCTTGTATCCCCGCTCCTTGGCGGCGGCAAGCAACCGTTCCCGCTGGCGGTCCAGGTTGCCCGCCTCGGCCTGCTTCTCCGAGGAAACCCGCGCATAGACCGCGCAGCGAGGCGCAGCGCCTGCCCGAGCGCGCAGAAGCGCCTCCACCTCACGGGCGGAGAACCGCCGCTGGCCCGACGGGAGCCGCACAGGGCGAAGCTTTCCGGCTTTCTCCCAGCGGTACACCGTCCGGACGGTGATGCCAAGCCGCTTGGCCACCTGCCCGGTGGATAGCAGACGCTCTGCGTTCATACTCCCATATTGTAGCAAATGTCCAGGAATGTCGATACATCATTGAAGCTCCCGGCGCGGCCCGGCACCGCCGACGGGCTGACCGAGGGCAAGCTCTACGCCCTCAAGGCGGGCGAGGGCTGGCTCGAGATCGCGGACCCGGCCAACGCCCGCAAGGAGGCGATCGAGAAGGGCGCCACCCTGTTCAACCGGCCGGAGGACATGGAGATCGACGCCCAGGGCCGCATCTACGTGGCCATTACGGGCGAGCACCGCGTGATCGTCCTGGACGACTCCGGGCCCAAACCGCGCGTGTGGGACTTCGTCAAGGCGGGGGTCAACGTCCCGGCGGGTGACTTCTCCTAGCCGGACAACCTGGCCTTCGACACCCGCGGCAACCTCTACATCCTTTGCAATGGAGGGGCAACGTCAACTTAATGAAATCGTCAACCGCGTTTCACCCGCGTTCAACATCTTTCCTCGACGATGGACGGGGTAACGCAATGCGCCTGGAGGTGGGAGGAGTGCGCAGGTTCAAGGGGTTCGTCGCAGTGGCGGCCGCCCTGGCCCTGGCGGGGGCGCTGGCGGCGGCGGGGTGCGGCAAGGCCGAGAAGGCGTCGGGCGGGGACACGGGACCGGGCGGGCCGGGGGCCGCCCGGGAGCAGGAGGTCGTCCTCAACGGCGCCGGGGCCACGTTCCCCTACCCGATCTACAGCAAGTGGGTCAGCGAGTACCAGAAGGTCAAGCCCAACGTCAAGATCAACTACCAGTCCATCGGCAGCGGCGGCGGCATCAAGCAGATCACGGAGCGCACCGTCGACTTCGGCGCCAGCGACGCGCCCCTCACCGACGAGCAGCTGGCCAAGGCGCCGGGTCTGCTCCACATCCCCACCGTCCTCGGGGCGGTCGTGGTCACGTGGAACCTGCCGGAGGTAGCGGAGCTCAGGCTGACCCCGGACGTCCTGGCCGACATCTACCTCGGGAAGATCAAGAGGTGGGACGACCCGCGGCTGCGGGAGCTCAACCCGGGCGTGACGCTGCCCGCCCGGGACATCACCGTGGTGCACCGTTCCGACGGCAGCGGCACGACGTACGTCTTCACCGACTATCTGTCCAAGGTGAGCAGGGAGTGGGCGGAGAAGGTGGGCCGCGGCACCTCGGTCAAGTGGCCGGTGGGGGTGGGCGGCAAGGGCAACGAGGGCGTGACGGGCGTCGTCAAGCAGACCCCCGGTGCCATCGGGTACGTCGAGCTGATCTACGCCGAGCAGAACAAGCTGCCCCACGCCGCGATCCGGAACAGGGAGGGCAACTTCGTCAAGGCTAGCCTGGACACGGTGACCGCGGCGGCCGGCGGCGCGGCGGCCGCGATGCCCGACGACCTGCGCGTGTCCATCACCGACGCGCCGGGCAAGGACTCCTACCCGATCGCGGCCTTCACCTACTGGCTGGTCTACCGGGAGCAGCAGGACCTGGCCAAGGCGAAGGCGATGCTGGAGTTCATGTGGTGGGCCCTCCACGAGGGCGGCCAGTACGCCCGCGACCTCAACTACGCCCCCTTGGCGCCCGAGGTGCTGGCCAAGGCGGAGGCCAAGCTG